>CBIHPL010000264.1:0-5453 GCA_966212005.1 uncultured Asticcacaulis sp. | reverse complement strand
TGCAATGGTAAAGTATAACCAAAATTACGCCCGATAAAGACAGTTGCTTCCGTCAGCTTCGCTTACGCTCGCTGCCACCTTCCCCTTAAAAGGGGAAGGAGTTACGTTTTCCTTCCCTGTTTACCGGGAAGGTGTCATTTGCGGAGCAAATGACGGAAGGGGGACTTTCTTTAAATCCCGTCCCCGCCATAGATCGGGTTGTGGATGCCGCATTCGACCTTTTCGGTCCCGGCCCAGCGGCCGGCGCGGGCGTCCTGGCCCTTTTCAACCGGCTTGGTGCAGGTGAAGCAGCCGATCGACGGAAAGCCCTGGTCGACCAGCGGATGCGGCGGCAGGTCGTGTTCGGCGAAATAGGCGTCGAGCTCCGCCTGCCCCCACTTGGCCAGAGGATTGACCTTGAAGTGACGGCCGTCCCATTCGACGATAGGCAAATTGGTGCGCGTCTTCGACTGGTGACGCTTGCGGCCGGAAATCCACGCGCCGTAGGTCTCCATAACCTTGTTCAGCGGCCGGACCTTGCGCAGGTCGCAGCACTGATCGGGATTGGTCCGCCACAGCGTGCCCTTGCCGTCCTCCTCTGCGGCTTCCGCCTCATCCGCCTTGAGGTTGATGACATTGGTCAGCCCCAACTGCTTGGCCAATTCATCACGGTATTGCAGGGTCTGGAAGAAGTGCCGGTCGGTGTCGAGAAACAGCACCGGCAGGTTGGGGTCGATCTCCGACACCATGTGCAGCAACACGGCGGAGTCGGCGCCGAACGACGACGACAGGGTGATGTCGCCGAAGAACTGGTTGCGGATGGCGTCGCGCAGGATGTCCTGCGGCGTCATGTCCTCGTAACGCGCGCTGAGTTCAGCGGCGCGCTGGCCGTTTTCCGACCTTTGCAGGTCGCGGGCGATGTCGATCAGGACCGTCATGGTCTTCTGTCCTTAGCGCGTTCTATGCGCTTCCAATTAAACTCCGGCGTGGCGCAGGGCCCAGGCCGGCCGGGCGGAATCGGCCGCCCCCTGATACGTCGTTGAGAAACGTCTGGCCGCCGACGTGATGGCTTCGGCCGGGTCCTTGTCCTTGACCAGGAACTCATCGAAACCGCAGCGCAGCATATAGAAAAGCTGATCACGCAGGACGTCGCCGACGGCGCGCAGAGCGCGGGTATAGCCGAGATCCTCGCGCAGGATGCGAGCGGTCGAATAGCCGCGGCCATCGCGGAAACCCGGGAAGGCGACCTCGATGAGCGTCAGCTTTTCCAGGAAGGGCGCCAGCAAACGAACATCGTCGCCCGGATTGATGCGGACACCGTAATGCCCGTTCAGTCCGTCGAGTTCACGCAAGGCGCGTGCGAAACTGAGGACCACAGGGCCGTCGACGTCGTGGGTTTCGTCGTCAGCCAGCAGGCGCCAGCCATTGGGAACGACGTCGCCCTGGTTCGTGACCAGTTGCGGATCGTAGGTGGAATTAGCCTTAGGCGTGCTCATGCAGGGCCTCCGCGAAGGCGTCACGGCCGACGCGCTCCAAAGTATCGATAAAGCGTTCGGTTTCGCTGGTGCGCAGGTCAAGATAGAGCCGCACGACGCGCTCGATGGCGGCGGGCACGGCTTCGGCCGACAGGCCCTTGCCGGTGATCTGGCCAAGCGCCGCCTTCTCGTCGGCGCGGCCGCCGAGAAGGATCTGGTAGAATTCGATGCCCTGCTTGTCGACGCCCAGGATGCCGATGTGGCCAACATGGTGGTGGCCACAGGCATTGATGCAGCCCGAAATCTTGATCTGCAAATCGCCGATCTGGTCGGTCAGCCTGGCGTCTTCGAAACGCTTAGAGATGTCCTGGGCCAGAGGGATCGAGCGGGCATTGGCCAGCGAGCAATAGTCAAGGCCCGGGCAGGCGATCATGTCGGTGATCTTGCCGACATTGGCAGTACCAAGGCCGGCGGCGTCGAGCTTTTCGTAAAGCGCGTAGAGGTCGTTCTTGGCGACGTGCGGCAGGATGATGTTCTGCTCGTGTGAGACGCGCAGCTCGTTATAGCCGTAGGCATCGGCGGCGTCAGCCATGACGTCCATCTGCGCCGACGACGCATCGCCGGGCGGCAGGCCCGCGGGCTTCAGCGAGATGGTCACCGAGACGTGGTTGTCGCGCTTGTGCGGATTGGTGTTGTTCTTCACCCAGCGGGCAAAGCCGGCATCGGCGGTCTTCGCGCGCTCAAAAGCCGCCGCATCGAAACCATCGACAAAGGCAGGGTCGGGGAAGAAGCTCTTGATGCGATTGACCTCGGCGGCCGGAGCGTCGATCTTCGCCTTGTCGAGACGCGCCCATTCCTCTTCGACCTGACGGCCGTATTCATCGGCGCCCAGACTTGTCACCAGGATTTTGATCCGCGCCTTGTAGATATTATCGCGACGGCCATAGCGGTTATAGACGCGCAGGCAGGCTTCGAGATAGCTCAGCAACTGTTCAGGCGCCAGGTCGCGCTTGATAACCGGCGCAACATAGGGCGTCCGGCCCATGCCGCCGCCGACATAGACGTCGAAGCCTGACGGTTTCAGGTGCAGGCCGATGTCGTGGACGCGGATGGCAGCGCGGTCCTTGGTGGCGCCGGTGATGGCGATCTTGAACTTGCGCGGCAGGAAGGTGAATTCCGGGTGGTTCGACGACCACTGGCGGATGACTTCGGCCCACGGGCGCGGATCGGCGACTTCGTCACGGGCAGCGCCGGCAAACTGATCGGTCGTGGTGTTGCGGATGCAGTTGCCCGAGGTCTGCAGGGCGTGCATCTCGACCTCGGCCAGCTCTTCCAGGATCTTCGGCGCATCGGCCAGCTTGATCCAGTTGAACTGCAGGTTCTGGCGCGTGGTGAAGTGTCCGAAGTCGCGGTCATAGGTGCGCGCGATATGGGCGAACTTGCGCATCTGCTTGGATGACAGCACGCCGTACGGCACGGCGATGCGCAGCATGTAGGCGTGCAGTTGCAGGTACAGGCCATTCATCAGGCGCAGCGGCTTGAACTGGTCCTCGGTGATCTCACCGGCGAGGCGGCGGGCAACCTGGCCGGCGAATTCAGCGTTACGATCGCGGACGAAGGCGTGGTCGAACGCGTCGTACTTGTACATGGTCGGGGTAGAAGTTTGGGTCGGGGCGGTCATGCCTTAGTCCTCAAAGATGGCAGCGCGGCCATGGTCTTTTGCCACCGCATCGGTGGTTTGGCCGATGGTCGGGCCATTGGCGCGGACGAATTCGCGCACGTGTTCGCGTTGCACCGGATTACCAGCGTCGGTCAGCGGGATCAGATAGGGCGCAACGACCTCGGTCTCGCGCAGCTTCCATTCGATCAAAAGGGCGTCGGCATCGTCGTCACTAAGCTTGGCGGCCTGGGCGGCGTCCTCGACCCAGCCCGAGCCGGAATACCAGAGCGTCAGGCCGTCGGTCAGACGGTTGGCGGTGAGCAGTTTCATGCGTTTACCTGTTGGGCGGTCTCAACAAGACCGGCGATTTCGGGAGCGTAGAGCGAGGCGACCTCGCCGATGATGAGCAGGGCGGGGCCCTGGGGTGGCGTGGCCGCGATGACCGCCTCCAAGGTCGAGAGATCAGCCAGGGTGCGGCGCTCATCGGCGCGCGTGCCGTTCTCGACGATCAGGACCGGCGTGTCCGGCATGCGGCCATGGTGCATCAGCTTGCCGGCGATCTCGCTGGCCGTAGCGACGCCCATATAGATAACCAGGGTGTGATGCGGCGCCGACAGGGCGGACCAGTCGAGCTGGAGCGGATTGCTGTGGTCGCCATCCTTGAGGTGGCCGGTGACGAAGGTGACGGATTGGGCGTGGTCGCGGTGGGTCAGGGGCACGCCAGCCGAGGCCGCACAGCCGAGCGCCGCGGTGATGCCGGGCGTGACATGGACGTCGACGCCGGCCTGGCGCAGGGCCTCGACCTCTTCGCCGCCGCGGCCGAAGACGAACGGATCGCCGCCCTTAAGACGCACGACGCGCTTGCCGAGGCGCGCCTGTTCGACCAGCAGGTCGTGAATCTGTTCCTGGGGGACCGAGTGGTTCGAACGCGCCTTGCCGACATAGAAACGCTCGGAGTCGCGGCGGGCCAGGTCCATGATCTGCGCGCCGACCAGGCGGTCATAAACGATGACATCGGCCTCGGACAGCAGTCGCAATGCCTTCAGTGTCAGCAGTTCGGGATCGCCCGGGCCTGCGCCGACCAGATGGACGACACCCTTGCGTTCGATTGTGTATTGCGTCGCCTTGACGGCTTCGACGGCGTCTTCGATGCGGCCCTGGCGCGCCAGTTCGGCGGCGGGCGATTGCAGCACGTCTTCCCAGAAGCGGCGGCGATCATCGACATTGGCGATGGCGTCACGCAGCAGCGGGCTGATGGCGAGCGCGAACTCGGCGATGTGCGTGTCGGACGGCGGCACGGCGGCTTCGATCTTGCGGCGGGTTTCGCGCGCCAGAACGGGCGCGGTGCCGCCGGTGGCGACGCCGATGCTCAAAGGGCCGCGATCGATGATCGCCGGGAAATGGAAGTCGCTGAGGTCGGGATAGTCGACGACATTCAGCGGCGCGCGCGAGGTCCGGGCAAGGGCCGCGCCTTTTTCGGCCAGTGCACGGTCTTCGAACGCGACAACGATCAGGGCGGCATTGCTCAGTTCGGCGGCTTCGGGCCAGCGCGTATGAACGGCGGCTTCGGCTTCAATCTGGGTCGGCTCTTCCGGCGTAAAGATGGTCAGCCTGGCCGGTGTGCGGGCAAACAGGTTGAGCTTCCGCGTCAGCCACGCGCCTTCGCCGATCAGGACGACCTGACGGTTTTCCAACGGCCATGACAGGGGAAGGGCTAACATCGCTGACACTCGTACCTTGATGTCTACAATGTAGGCATTAAGACGAGCTATATAAAGCGATGGTTTGTGGTTGGAAGCTTTAGGGCGACTAACGAGATTCCTTGCGTGATCAGGTCATGCCGACTTCGCGGTGTTCCAGTTTCCGAAGGGGCGAATCTGCGTCGTATCGGCATCGGCGACGTGACTGAACGAATGCGTCAGCCGCTGACGATTGAAATGCGGCGCATGGACGCCCGGGACATCGACCGTCAATCCGTCGCGCGAGGCAAAGGCCACCAGGCTGGAATGCGGCCGGCAGAGGGCGCAGGTGCATTCGGCGCCATCGATAAAGTCGGCGTCGATCTCGAACGCGATATTGTTGCCGTGGTAAAACTGTTCATGACGCATGATTCTGCTCCTGCCCGGACTGTCCGAGGCTAGGAGGGCGGAAATAAGGAAACAATGCGCGTAATCTTTGGCGAACGCGGGTTTGAAGGCGCCTTTAACGTTTAGCGCCGTCCCATTTGCGGATCCTCAGGCCATCCAGATCGAGATCGGGCAGACAGCGGAGATTGATGGCTCGCATCGGTGTGCCATCAGGCTTCACGCCTTCGGAAAACGGCGCAACGGCTCGAAAAA
>CBIHPL010000263.1:0-5481 GCA_966212005.1 uncultured Asticcacaulis sp. | reverse complement strand
CGCCTGAAGCCGCAGTCATGGAACGTCTTCAGTCTTAACTCGAAGTGATTTAAATGGAACCGTCATTCCGATTTAAGCTTTTGTTTTGTCGCGATATTTAACCAGGGTCGCTACACACTTTTGACATATCGTTCTGGATCGCTTAACAGGCCCGGCCAATTGACCGGGCCTTTTTGTCAGACTTGAGATAACGCTGTTTTGATGCCGAGCGTGGCGAATTTTTGCGTATGCAAACAGGCGTGCGCAATTTTAATAAGTAAATTCAGAAGTTTGTCGGCGTGTTGCCCAATTGAAACACGCTTTGTTAAATCAGACAAAAAGCATTTTGCTGCCGCCTCATCCCTTGACTTGGCTTTTTTGTCGGACAAATATTGCCGCCACAGAGTTCGTTCAATTGAACCGTACTGAAGCAGGGAGTTACCAAATGTCTTTTAAGAAGACCGGAATCCGTTCCGGTTATGCCACCCGTCTTGGCCTGACGGCTGCGGCTTCTTTCATCGCCATTGCCTGCGCCGCACCGGTGGCGTTCGCGCAGGATGCGGCCCCGGCCGCGGATCCGGCTGCCGACGAAGTCGTCGTCGTGAAGGGCGTCCGGGCCAGTATCCAGAGCGGCCTCAACATCAAGCGCCGCGCGGTTCAGGTTGTCGATTCGGTTGTCGCCGAAGATATCGGCAAGCTGCCGGACAACAACGTCGTCGAAGCGCTGCAACGTGTTACCGGCGTTCAGGTCGCCAACCGTGGCAACGGCGAAGGTTCGGGCCTGTTTATTCGCGGCATGCCGGACATCACCACGACCTGGAATGGCCGCAACATCTTCACGGCCTCGGGCCGTCAGCTTGAGTTGCAGGACATCCCCGCCAACCTGATCAGCCGCATCGACGTCTACAAGACGCGTTCCGCCGACCAGTTCGAAGCCGGCCTGGGTGGTCAGGTCGACGTCTTCACGCGCCGTCCCCTGGATTTCAAGGGCGCCGAGTTCTCCGTTGCCGCGCGCGCCATCTATCTGGATCCCGCCGACAAGATTAATCCGAACGTTTCCGCCCTTGTCAGCAATCGCTGGGAAACCGGCGCGGGTGATGTCGGCGCATTGCTGAACGTCTCGTTCGCCAGCACGCAGTTCCGCGATGAAAACATCACGGTCGGCGCCATGTTCCCCTATATGACGGCGACGGCTCCGGCCGGCTGGGTGCCGTACGAGAAGATCAACCCGACCGACGGTCGCGTGCCGAATCTGGCGACGTCGGACCCGAACGACCTGCTGCAAATCTGGCAGCCGGGTACGGAACGCGGTCTGTCGCAGGCGGCGGGCGCGAAGTTCAACTTCAACGGCACGGAAGTGCCATATATGCTGACGCGCGACGCCGTCATCGCCACCGACCTGCTGGGCGACCGCCAGCGCCCGGCCGTCAACCTGGCTTTCCAGTGGCGTCCGAACGCCGACGCGGAGTACACCTTCGAATACGGCTATGAAGGCTACCGCAACCAGTATACCCAGCAGATGCTGTTCACCTTCGTCGACTGGTGGGGATCGAACCCCAGCGCCCCCGTCTTCTACGAAGGCACCAATGTCGTGAAGTCGCGCACTGTCGGCAATCCGTTCAGCTTCACCAGTGGTGAAAATACGACGCAGAGCACCGACACGCACATCTTTGCGCTGAGCGGCAAGTGGAACCTGGGCGACAAGCTGCGCATCAACGCCGACCTGACCCACGTCGACAGCGAGTTCAACACGCAGTTCATCGCCCTGCGCGCCATTCACGTCTTTGACAAGGTGACGATCGATTTCAACGCCAATGACGGCGTGCCGTCGATGGCCTACGGCAACAATGCCGACGCCGCCAACCCGGCATTGTGGAATGCCGATTTCTTCTACGACAGCGCCAACCGCAACGAAGGGTCCGCCGACACCATTACCGTCAAGGGCGTCTACGAGACCGGCGGCAACTTCTTCCAGAAGTTCAGCTTCGGCGCCAATTTCGACAGCCGCAACGCGGCCGAATCGCGCTGGTTCCAGCAGGACTGCCTCTGTGGCCCGGCGCTCAGCACCTATCCGGCCGGCTTCACAAGGACCAATTCCGACTTCTACGAAGGCGAAGGCGACTTCCCGCGGTCGTGGGTAGTCGTCAATGGCGACTATCTGCGCGACAATCGCGATGAAATCCGTGCCGGCGTGAAGGCGCGCGTTCCGTCGTTCAAGCTGGGCAAGGACCTTGCCTTCGTGAAGAATTTCGACGTGACCGAAAACACGACGGCGGTTTACGCCATGGGTGATTTCGAAAACACGGTCCTTGGCCGTCCGCTGCGCACCCAGGTCGGTCTGCGCTATGTCGACATCAAGACGGACATGGTCTTTACCGACGAAGGCACTCTGGTTCAGACGACTGACAGCGCGGCGGTCAGCCAGTTCCTGCCCAGCGTCACCATGCGTTACGACGCGACGGACAATATCCGTCTGCGCTTCAACTATGGCGAAACCCTGCGTCGTCCGAACTTCGTCGACCTGAATCCGATCCTTCGCCTGACTGACGATCTCAGCAATGTCGGCTACGGATCCGGTTCGGGCGGCAATCCCGACCTCGCGCCGACCTATTCGAAGAACTTCGACCTGGGCTTCGAGTGGTATTTCGCTTCGGACAGCCTGTTCTCGACGACCCTGTTCCGTCGTGAGATCGAAGGCCTGGTCGTGCCGATCCTGAACCAGATCACTGATACCCGTGCCGGATATCCGAACACCGACCTGTTCGTGATCACCCAGCCGGTCAACGCTTCGGACGGTCTGCTGCAAGGGGCGGAATTCGCTCTGACCTATTTCCCGAAGAACCTGCCGGGTCTCCTGGACGGCCTGGGCTTCCAGGGCAGCCTGACCTTGCTCGATTCGTCGCAAAATATCCCCATCACCAACCTGCAAGGCGTTATCGTCGATCAGGCCAAGACGGACTTCTTCGGCGTCTCGGACACTTCGTACAACCTGACGGTCGTCTACGACAAAGGTCCGTTCGATGCGCGCCTGTCCTATGTCTGGCGTGATGACTGGCTGCGCAACAACGAAGCCCGCCTGTTCGCCAACCCGCTCGGCATCTGGGCGCGCGACGAAGGCTTCCTGGACTTCCAGTTCAGCTATGACCTGAACGATCGCACAGTGGTCACTTTCGACGCCACCAACATTCTCGAGCAAAAGGCCCAGGGCTACTACAAGTTCGAAAACGTCGGCGATCCGGAAACAAACAACTTCAACACCTTCCTGGTCCCGCGCACCTTTGCGATCGGCTTCCGCTGGAAGATGTAATCAGGTTGATAGAGTGAGTGCATTGAGCGCCGGCGTGTTTACGCCGGCGCTTTTTTCATGACGCCAACAATGGTGTTCTTCCATCCGGACATAAGGTCAATTTGTCGGATTTAACTGGCAAGGTGTTGAATTCGTTCTGGATACGGCAAGTGGTGAAAAATCAGTGATAAATGGTTTCAAATACAAAAGCGTGGTTCTTAAATTATCTATATAATTCAATAGCTTGTATACATGTTGCCGATTTGTGACACAATCGGGACAAATCAGACAAATCGTCACTCCACGTACCGACGTTACTTGACTCATCGGTTTTGTCGGACAAATCTTGGCGCAACAGAGTTCGCCGAAATCGAACCGTACAATAGCAGGGAGTTAAATCATGTTATCAAAATCGCCCGGACTCCGTTCCGGCTACGCAAACCGTCTGGGCCTTACGGCGGCAGCGTCCATTCTCGCCATCATCGTGGCGGCGCCGGTGGCGTTCGCACAGGACGCCGCGCCGGCCGATGACGAAGTTGTCGTTGTTACCGGCCAGCGTAATGCGGCGCGCAGCGCCCAGGACATCAAGAAGCGCAACGCGCTGGTTGTTGATTCAATCGTTTCCGAAGATGTCGGCAAGCTTCCCGACAACAACGTCGCCGACGCTCTGGCGCGCGTTACGGGCGTTCAGGTGCGCCGCGATTCGGGCGAGGCCAATTCGGTTCTGATTCGTGGCCTGCCGAACGTCGTGACGCTGCTCAACGGCCGTGAAATGTTCACGACGACCGGCCGCTTCGTGGCCCTGGCCGATATCCCGGCCAACATGGTCCAGCGCGTCGACGTCTTCAAGTCCAACAGTCCGGACCAGATCGAAGGCGGTATCGCAGGCACCATCGACGTGCGCCTGCGCCGCCCGTTCGACGCCAAGGGCATGCAGTTCAACGCCTCAGGCCGTGTCAGCTACAATGACAAGTCAGGCAGCTACGATCCGAATGTCGGCGCCACCCTTTCCAATCGCTGGGACACCAGCAATGGGGAATTCGGTGTCCTTGGGGGCATTTCTTACGTGCGCAGCCATGCTCACGAAGAGCGCGCCTTCAACGTCGAATCCGTCGACCAGACAGGGTTCTTCGGGCCCTGCGGTCCTCCGGCCTGTACAACGCCTCGCGCCAGCTCGCTGCCTTCGGGCGTGACCAGCATCAAGGCGCCGTTCGTCATGGGCTATATCCCCATCAAGAGCGACCGTGAGCGCACTTCGGCCAATATTGCCATGCAGTGGCGCCCGAATGCCGATACCGAGCTTTATCTCGAAGGTTTTGCGACAGACTATAAAAACAAGTTCGAGCTCGACTTCTTCGTCGGTCTGCCGCTGCTGGGTGACGGCAATATCTCCGCGACGGTATTCCCGGGCACCAACATCCTGAAGACGTTGACGAACCACAACGTGTTCACCATCACCTCGACCCAGGCCAACGACCAGCACTCGTTCACGACGCAATTCGCGGTCGGCGGATCGCATCGCGTTGGCGACCTGCTGTTCTCGACCGACCTGTCGGTTACCAATTCGACCTTCGACTATGAAAATCCGATCCTCGACGTTTCGGTCGTCGTCCCGCTGGTCAAGGTGGATACCAGCGCGGACGGCACGGCGCAGCTCGACTACGGCGGGCCTGGCTTCGACATCAAGAGCGGCAATGGTTTCAAGCTCGAGAACTGGTTCGACAACTACGGCCATGACAAGGGTTCGAGCATTGACTGGCGCGGTGACATGGTATGGACGCCAAACGATCCGGCGCTCCGCGAAGTGTCGGTCGGCGTCCGCTTCGCCGATCGCAAGGCCGAGCACATCAACAACTTTATCGGCGGTTCCGGTCCGCCTCCGGGCCCGGCCATCATGGCCAATTCGATCAGCGGGCTGGGCGGCCTGTCGGATCCTATGGCGGATGGCGGTCCTGACTATGTCATGTACCAGTGGTACACGCCGTCGGCGGACTTCCTGCTCAACAACACGGGTGTTATCCGCAAGGCGTTTACCGGAACCGAGGCCGCGAAACCCTTGGATCCAGGCTCCTACTTCTCCGACAAGGAGCAGACGGCGGCCATCTATATCCAGGCAAAGATCGGTGGCGAACTGGGCAGCGTGCCGTGGTCTGCTGTCCTCGGGGGCCGTATCGTCAACACCAAGGAAGAACTGACGGGCAACCTGGCCGAGCAGC
>CBIHPL010000262.1:0-5483 GCA_966212005.1 uncultured Asticcacaulis sp. | reverse complement strand
ATCTTTAATTGTGCAGTTGCGCACACCAGTTTAGAAAAGCGTCTGTTTTCATCCAAATAGGAGAGTCTCCGATGTTGCGTACGGCAAAGGCCCATTGGGCAGGTAATGGCATGCAGGGCGAAGGCACGGTGACGACCCAGAGCGGCGTGCTGAACGGTCAGCCTTACAGCTTCAAGCTGCGCTTTGAAAACGCCGATGGCAAGGCGGGCACCAATCCTGAAGAACTGATCGCAGCTGCTCATTCCAGCTGCTTCTCCATGGCCCTGGCGTTTGCGCTGGCCAATGCCGGCTTTACCGCCGACAGCATCGACACCGACGCCGAGGTCACACTGACGCCGGGCGACGGCGGTTTCTCGATCACCGCGATTGCGCTGAAGCTGAAGGCGAAGATTCCGAACATCGATCAGGCGCAATTCGCTCAGATCGCCGATGGGGCCAAGGCGAACTGCCCGATTTCCAAGGCTCTGTCGGCTGTGCCGATCACGCTGGAAGCAACGCTGGTCTAATTCTCGTCAAGTTCGCAGCGGGCGGCTTTCAGCCGTCCGCTGTACAGCCTGAAATCCGATTTCGGATTGGGCTTTTCAAGACGCGATATGGTCGCCAGTTCGCGCACATCCTCAAAACAAACATTCAGATTTATCGACCGCCGTGCCTGCACGACGATAAGTGCGGTCTGACCTGGCGTGTCCGATGTCGGCCATGTATAGCGCTCGCGCTCGACCATGCCGATGACGGTCATGTCGCGCAGGTGGAAACTGAGTTCGCCCTGTGTGTTGTAGTCGGTCGTGGCAATGAAGGCGGCGTCAGACTGGTGCTGGCGTACGCCGGCTGTAATCTTCTCCCAACCTTGGCTGAGTCCCGCCGCGCCGGGCAGTTTCACAACGCTGCTTAAAGCGAGAACCGAAAGGGCTATAACACTTATCGTAATGCCGACCGGCGCGGTCCAGAAACGCAAGCGCGTCCACTGGGTTTCGGCGGCATGGGCGGCCAGCAAGACCAGCCCCGGGAAGATCGGCGCCGGCCAGTTGCCCTGGATACGATCGTGGAAGACGTGCGTCATCATGTAGACGATCAAGGGCAGGGGCAGGGCGATCAGCAGCGCCAGCCGGGCATTGGCGCGGCCTTTCCACCAGGCGACTGTGCCGATGGCGGCAAAGGTGCAGATCAGCGGATTGAGCAGCAGGGGCTGCGAGAGCAGAAATTCGACAAGATAACTGAGCGTGAACTGCCCGGCTTCGATGCGGCCGAACTGTTTTTGCAAGGTGGCGAAGTCGTGCGTCAGGTTCCACAACAGGTTCGGCGCCATGCCGGCCAGGGCCACGACGGCGCCGGCGTAGGGCCATGGCGTCAGCAGCCAGCGCCTCGCATCGCTGTTGATGGCGACCCAGACTGCGACGCCCAAGCCAAGGAACAGGTTGGTGTACTTGGCTTCGACGCCTAGTCCGGCAAAAGCGCCGAAAAGCAGCCACCAATGTCCTTGATTCGATGCGATCAGCCGCGCCAGCGCCCATAGTCCCGCCCCCCACATCAGCACCGACGGCGGGTCGGGCGTGGCGATGACGGAGCCGATGCTGAGCAACATGCAGGCATTGAGCCACAACAAGGTTCGCCGTGCGACGCCGTCGGTGAACAGGGCGCGCGCCGCATCGAACATCAGCCAGCTTAAAACCAGGAAGCTGAGGATAAAGGGCAGGCGGACAGCGAATGGAGACTGGCCGAAAATAGCCGTGCTGGCGGTGATCCACCATGCGACCATTGGCGGGTGGTCGTAATAGCCGGCGGCCGGGTGCTGCGCCCATAGCCAGTAATAGGCTTCGTCCGGTACCAGCCCCGCGATGCTGGCGGTCATCAGGCGCAGTACCGTCAGGCCGATCAGAATCGGCAGGTAGGGGATGGCTTTAAGGCGTTGCAGGATTTCAGACACGGGCATCTTTGGTGGCTGTGGCTTGCCCCTCCCCCTAACCCTCTCCCCGTAAACGGGGAGAGGGGACTTAGTGCAGATGCGCCTCGGTGTCAGTGAGGTCGCTCTTTAGCCCCCTCTCCCCTCGTGAGGGGAGAGGGATGGGGTGAGGGGCAGCCGAATGGTCCGCAAGCTTTGAATGCGTTTTAGGAAAACGGCAAGGGCCGCTAAGCCGTCTTCTTTTTCGCAGGAGCCTTCTTAGCCGCCGGCTTCTTGGCTGCCGTCGTCTTGGTCGCTGCCTTCTTGGCGGGCGCCTTTTTGCCGGCAGCTTTCTTGACCCCGCCCTTGGCGTTGATCAGGTCCAGCGCCTGTTCGACCGTTACCGTCTCCGGCGTCACGTCCTTGGGCAGGGTGGCATTGACCTTGCCGCATTTGATGTAGGGGCCGTAGCGGCCCGCCATGACCTGGATCTTGTCGCCGCTGTCCGGATGCTCGCCCAGTTCACGCAAAGGCGCCGCCGCCGCCGAACGGCCCTTGCCGCCGCCACCGGCGCGCTTCTCCGCCAGAAGCGTCACGGCGCGGTTGATGCCGACTTCGAACACCTCATCGATGCCCGACAGATTGGCGTAGGTGCCGCCATGTTCGATGAACGGCCCAAAGCGTCCGAGGCCGGCTACAATCGGCTTGCTGTCTTCCGGATGCTGACCGACCTGGCGCGGCAGGCTCAACAGTTTCAGCGCGCGGTCGAGGTCTATGGTCGCCGGCGGCCATGCCTTGGGCAGGGAGGCGCGCTTGGGCTTGTCTTCCTTCGATTCCGCTTCGCCCAATTGCACATAGGGACCGAAGCGTCCGATCTTCATGGCGACAACCTTGCCGCTTTCCGGATCGACACCCAACTCCTTATCGCCGGTCGCCCCGGCATCGCCTTCGGCGTCGGGCGCTCCCACCGGGCGGGTGTACTTGCATTCCGGATAGTTCGAGCAGCCGATAAATGCGCCGAAGCGCGATGTCTTCAGGCTAAGCAGGCCGGTGCCGCAGGTCGGGCACGCACGCGGATTTGTGCCGTCGCCCTTGTCCGGGAAGATGTGCGGGCCCAGCGCGTCGTTCAGCGTGTCCAGAACCTGCGATACGCGAAGCTCGGTCATGCCGTCGGCGGCGGCGTGGAAATCCTTCCAGAAGTCGCGAAGCAACTCCTTCCAGTTGAGCTTGCCGTCGGACACCAGGTCGAGCTTTTCTTCCAGGTCGGCGGTGAAATCGTATTGCACATACTTCTGGAAGAACTGGTCGAGGAAGGCGGTGACCAGGCGGCCCTTGTCTTCCGGAATGAAGCGGTTCTTGTCCATGCGGACATAGGCGCGGTCGCGCAGCACGCTCAGGATCGAAGCGTAGGTCGACGGACGGCCGATGCCAAGCTCTTCCATCTTCTTGACGAGCGTGGCTTCGGAATAGCGCGGGGGTGGTTCGGTGAAGTGCTGGGCCGGCTTGACCTCGTGGACCTGCGCGGGCGCACCGGCCTTGACGGCGGGCAGGCGGCCGCCTTCTTCGTCGCCGTCGTCGTCCTTGCCTTCTTCGTAGACGGCCAGATAGCCATCGAAGGTTACGACCTGGCCGGTGGCGCGCAGCCCCGTTTGCTTGTCGGACGACAGGATGTTGATGACGGTGTTTTCGACGCGCGCCGCTTCCATCTGTGAGGCGATGGTACGCTTCCAGATCAGCTCATACAGGCGCGCCATATCGCCTTCCAAACGCAGAGTCTCAGGCCGGCGATAGACAGAGGTCGGGCGGATGGCTTCGTGCGCTTCCTGGGCGTTCTTGGCCTTGGCCTTGTAAAAGCGCGGCTCCGACGGCACATAGGACGCGCCGAAACGCTCGCCGATCGCCTTGCGCATTTCGCTGATGGCGCCCGGTTCGACATAGACGCCGTCGGTCCGCATATAGGTGATCAGGCCGGTCGTTTCGCCGCCGATGTCGACCCCTTCGTACAGCTTCTGCGCGGTCTGCATGGTGCGCGTGGCCGAGAAGCCGAGCTTGCGCGCGGCTTCCTGTTGCAGGGTCGAAGTCGTAAACGGCGGCGGCGGCGTCTTTCGGCCAGGCTTCTGTTCGACGTCCTCGATGGCGAAGGTCGATTTCTGGATCGTATCCCGCGCGGCAAAGGCGGCGGCTTCGTTCGGCAGATCGAACTTGGCCAGCTTCTTGCCATTCAGTTGGAACAGCTTGGCGGTAAACGGCGCGGTGGACGACGATACCTGAGTGTCGACAGTCCAGTATTCCTCACTCTTGAACTTCTCGATTTCGATTTCGCGGTCGACGACGATCTTGAGCGCCACCGATTGGACCCGGCCGGCCGAGCGCGCGCCCGGCAGTTTGCGCCACAGGACAGGCGACAGGGTGAAGCCGACCAGATAGTCGAGCGCACGGCGAGCCAGATAGGCCTCGACCAGTTCCATGTCGAGCTGGCGCGGCGCGGCCATGGCTTCCTGTACGGCCGACTTGGTGATGGCGTTGAAGGTGACACGCTCGATCTGCTTTTCCTTCAGGACGCGCTTTTTATTCAGCACCTCCAGAACGTGCCACGAAATAGCCTCACCTTCGCGGTCCGGGTCGGTTGCCAGGATAACGCGGTCAGAGCCCTTGACGGCATCGGCGATGTCGCTCAACCGCTTGTTCGCCTTGGCGTCGATCTCCCATGTCATGGCGAAGTCCTCGTCGGGCTTCACCGAGCCGTCCTTGGACGGCAGGTCGCGCACGTGGCCGAAACTGGCCAGCACGGTATAACCCTTGCCGAGATACTTGTTGATGGTTTTGGCCTTGGCAGGGCTTTCGACGATAACGACGGTCATGAAATCTCTTGGCAGACGAACACAATAGTTCTTTGGCTCGACACGAAACATTCGTGGGGGAAGCAAAACCGGCGGGGCGCATCCGCGGCGCGTTGGTTTCGGAGCCCCGCATACATGCTAATCGATTCCGCCTCTGTCAACGTCTTTGCGAATTTTGACGAACACAGCCCTGAAGTGATTTGGGGAGATTTGCGCGTCTGTGTGATCGCAGTTACGAGACGCGGACATAGCCCCCGCCCTGAACAGCATCGATGCGGCCGGCGATTTCCAGCTCGCTTAAGGCGCTGAGGGCAATGAAGGCGGGAAACCCTGACAATCTGACCAACTCGTCGCGGCCCATTGCCACAGGGCTGATCAGTTGCAGCAGAACCTTGGCCGCCTTGGCAATTTCGACCTCGGCGTCGCGCGGCGGGGGCGCGTTATGATCGAAGTGCGACGCAGGCGCCTCGAAGCCGGTATGGGTGTCCAGGGCCCGGATGATATCTTCCGCGCTTTCGCAGATTTGGGCACCTTGGCGCAGCAGGTCGTTGCAGCCGCGGGCGCGCGGATCCAGCGGCGAACCGGGAACGGCAAGGACATCGCGGTTCTGCTCCGCCGCCAGACGCGCCGTGATCAGAGAGCCCGATCGCAACTCGGCTTCGACGACGACGGTAGCGAGACTGAGACCCGATATGATACGGTTGCGCCGGGGAAAGTCGCGCGCCTGGGCGGTGTAGCCGACAGGGCTTTCGGATAGAATCAGG
>CBIHPL010000261.1:0-5510 GCA_966212005.1 uncultured Asticcacaulis sp. | reverse complement strand
GGCCTTCGCCATGGCGCGCAAGGCCGCCCGCACCGAAGGCCTGCCGGTTGGCATCTCCTCGGGTGCCGCGCTGGAAGTCGCCTTCCGTCTGGCCGCGCGCGACGAATATGCCGGCAAGACGATCGTCGCGATCATTCCGTCCTTTGCGGAAAGATACCTCTCCACAGCCCTCTTCGACGGGTTGTAAGCGGCGATCCTTGGACGACTAATACGCAGTCTGCGCTTGCAGGTACTTTAGTACCTGCGGCGCTTGCCGGCTATTATTCGCCTCAAGGCTCTGGCTTCCAACGCCGACTGAGATAGTGAGGCTCCCCGACGCATCGGGGAGCCTTTTGCTTACCCCCGTCCGACGCCCGGGCGGGTGGTTTGCCTGGCCCAGTCGGCGATGCCGAGTTTATTCGGCAAATTCTCCAGCGTCTTGTTAAGCGCGTCATTCCTGGGCGAACGGCAGCCCTTGTCGTGTTGGAGGACAGTCTGCGTGCCATCCGCGGCAGTCCAGACGATGCGATAGTGCTGCTGGTCGCTCATGCGGCTTTCGCATTCCGTATCGGCGGTTGTACCGGTCGCCGGGCGGTAGGCGGCGAGAGATGTCGAGATGGCCCGATACGCAGACGCGCCGCCATGCCTTTCCTGCTGGCCCAGCGTAGCGGTGTGGCGCTCACCCTCGAACCTGACGAAGCCATCCGGCGTTACAGAAACATTGTAAACCGGGCAGAGCCCGAAGCACGGCCCGACCGAGTAGCTGACGGTCTCGCCGGCTGGAAACGTAGACGGCCCTTGCAGCGAAGCGCATCCGCCGAGGCCAGCGAGTAGGGCAAGGGAGGCGGCGGTGATGGCGGATTTCATTACGGAGCTCCTTCTGCGGAAATTAATTGCACTGGTCGAATTGTGTCAGCTGTTGAGCCGCGTGAGCATATATGCACAGCTTTGCGCGGCCGGCTCCTATACAAATGCTTAACGCATCCCCGGCATTATGCCGCCTATGCTGAATGCCAGTTCGTCAAGTTCAATTCCCGAAGACGCGGCCGATTTCGTGCCGGCCGGTGAAGGCGCGGCCGTCACCCTCTTTGACGACCTGGCCGTCATTCCGCCTTCGGCGCCGTCGCGGCAGGTGCTCATGCGCCGCCTGGCCGACGTGGTCTGCTTGCCGGAAAGCCGCATAAACGCTTTTGAACGTTCGGTTACGGCCGACCTGCTGGTCGAAATGCTGCGCGAATCCGATATCGCCGAGCGGGCGAAGGTGGCCAAGCGCCTGAGCATCCTGGCCGAACTGCCCAATTCGCTGGTTCGCCTCCTGTTGATCGACGAGGTCGAGGTGGCGCGCCCGCTGATCGAGGACGGCGAAGCCCTCAGCGATTCCGATCTCTATTACTGTGCCCGCAATGGAAAGGCCGGGCATCGCCTGATGCTGGCGGCGCGCAAGGGGTTGTCGAGCCTATTGTCCGAAGTTCTGGTCGAAAGCGAGGAAATCGCCGCGATCGAGGTGTTGCTGAAAAACGGCAAGGCGACCCTGTCTCAGCAGGCGATCGAAACCATCGTCGCCATGAGCCAGAATGAACTGTCGCTTATTCCACTGCTCATGCGCCGTCCGGAAATGCGTCCGTCGTCCGCCTACGTCCTGTTTTGGTGGAGCCCGGCGGACGTGCGCAAGGTCATTCTCAGCCGTTTTGGCGTCAACCGCGAAGTCATGCAGGACATGGCGTCCGACGTCTTTGCCATGGCCGCCAAGGAAAAATGGCAGGACGCCATGTCGCGCAAGGCGCTGCAATTTATCGAGCGTCGCCAGCGCAACCGCGAAGCCCTGAAAAAATCGCCTTACGACTCGCTGGAAGCCGCCATCGCCGACGCCGCGAAGAGCGGCATGACGCGCAAGATGGCCGAGGAAATCGCCTACATGTCGGGCATCAAGCCATCGACCGGCGCCAAGATACTGCGTGATGCCGGTGGCGAAGGTCTGGCCGTACTGTGCAAGGCGACGGGACTGTCGCGAAAGGCGTTGAAAGCGCTGTGGAAGGCCTTGCGCCGGCCGCTCAGAACGGCCGACGGGCAAATTCATCCCCAACTGGCGGAAGTGATGATCGTCTATGACATGCTGGCCGTCGACCGGGCGCAAACCGTACTGCGCTATTGGAACTGGTCGCTCTCTTCCGCCTTGACCCATGTCATGCTCAAGTCGCTGGCCCGCGGTGAAGATATCGAGCTTGACGGGCTGTCCGTGCCGCAGCGCGCCGCCATGCTGGCCTTTGCCCAGGACCTCAAGTCCTGACGGTCGGAACGACTAGCGACCGCTCAAAAACAAGAATTCTATACTTCATCCGGGCGTTGTGCGGGCTGACATTTTAAATCTATGGCTGATTGCGTCGTTGCGATACGCTATTCAATGAAATGCGAATCGCTAGACTGAATGTGTATGCCAGTCTTGGCGGTATGCTCGAAAGCAGAAGGGCAAATTCTCTTGTAAGATGCATGGATACCCCCCGTCTTTACCGGCAACTCAAGTAAATTGTGTCCCAATATGGGCAACTTCATTTTTTTCAATATTCATGCTTGAATAATTATCTAGCTTGCATTAGCTAAAGCGCAGGTTTTTTGAGGGACAAGTATAATGGAAAACAAGACTGATGCGCTGGATATGACAGCAGACATCGTTTCGGCCTTCGTCGGCAACAACTCTTTGCCTGCCGCTGAACTGCCGTCGCTGATCCAGAGCTTTTATCAGGCGCTGAATTCGATTTCGACCGGTGAAGAAACCAAGGTCGAAGCGCCGAAGGAGCCGGCTGTTTCGGTCAAGAAGTCGATTTCCAATGATTATATTGTCTGCCTGGAAGATGGCCGCAAGTTCAAGTCTCTGAAGCGCCACCTGCGCACCAAGTATGGCATGAGCCCCGAAGACTATCGCGCCAAGTGGAACCTGCCGAAGGACTATCCGATGGTTGCGCCGAACTACGCCAAGGCGCGTTCGGACCTGGCCAAGCAGATGGGCCTGGGCCAGGGCGGCCGTACCGTCACCCGCAAGGGCCGCGCCAAGGCTTAAGGCCAGGAAAGCAAAACAAAAGTAGAACAAAGGCTCTCATCTTGCGGTGGGAGCCTTTTTTCTGTGGCTTTTTTGTAATGGCAAGATGCCGTTAACCCTTTTTTGCTTGCCAAGGAATCGCCTGTTAAGAGAAGGTGAAAATCGGGTGATTCGCTGACAACTACAAAAACATCTGTTTTGTTTACTTAGGGCTGTAGTACACTTTCCTCATGTCTGGTTTAGCGTCCGAAATGTTGGCAGCCTTGCGCTCGCATGAGGAAATCTTTCGGTATTGGAAAGGTTTGCGGCGCCGTGGCCGGCTGCCGTCACGCTCCGACATCGATCCGGGCGCCCTCAAGCGCCGGTTGTCGACAATTTCGCTCATCGATGTCCTTGATCCAAAGCCGGACGGCGAGGCGTCGTGCTTCCGCCAGCGACTGGCAGGTACAGAGCTGTTCGATGCTTACGGCCAGGAAATCACCGGCAAGACGATCAACAAGATCTATACGGCGTCCGAAGCACAATACTGGGCGGAACACCTGACTTTCGTCGTCGACCAGAGAAAGCCCAATGTCGGTCTGCACTCCATGGCCTGGCGCGGCGCCAAGGGCCTGAGCCTGTTCTGGCTTCGGCTGCCTCTGGCCAGTGATGGCGTAACGGTCGATATGATCCTCGGCCACGATGCCCTGATCGGCAAGCTCGACGTCCTCCAGACCGGTATCAAGAGCGCTTGATATAAAGCGCAAGTGACAATGCAAAAGGCGCGGATCGAAATCCGCGCCTTTTGCATTCACATGTAACGCGCTGCTACTGGACCGGCGCCGCGGCAGGGGCGGGTTCCGAAACCACGGCCTTGTCTTCGGTCGGAGCCGGCGCCGGCTCCGGATTGACCGTCACGGTATCGGCGGCGTCACGGGCGGCTTCACCGACCTGGGCGGGGACCTTTTCCACCGTAGAACTGTAGCGTTCGACGGTTGTATTCGACGTATTTGTGCTGGTGCCGGACGACATGTAGATGGCGGCGGCGACGGCTATGGCGGCGATGATCAGAACGGCAAGAATTATGATCCCGGTATTGTTACTGCTCTGACTGGGGGTTTCGTATTGCGTGGCCATTGGCTTTCTCCTCAGGGGACGCGTCAGCGGGGATGACTGCGCAATCCTACCGAATGCCGTGCAAAAGGGCGGTGCCTGAGATGAGACGACAGATAAGAATAGTGTCAATCCATCTGCCAGTTGAAGGTCACGACATACACGCTTTCGGCGGTAGGGCGGCCATGAAGGTCTTGCGGAGCGGCCGACAACTGGCTTCGCAGCACGGACTGCAGCACGATACCGAACGCAAAACCCACCGGGAATTCACGCGTGGGCAGGCAGATGTCGATGCTGTGCGTGGCGGAGATGTAGCAGTGGAAGCTGGCTGTGCCTTCGGTCAGGGTCAGGGCCGCGCCCCTGGGGTAAAGATCCTGTGCGTTGGCGACCTTGGTGAAGGAGAAGGGCAGGGTGGTCTTCACTCCGTCCTTCGTGACCGTTTCGGTTAGCAAGGTTGTCTTGCCGTCTGCCAGGACGGCCCGTGGAAGGATGGGCGTCGTCGTCCGGGCGGTCAGCCAGGTTTGCGCCGCCTTGTCTCCCCGTCGTGCGGCATTGGTGTAAAGCCATCCCGCCAATGCCTTGTCCTGAGTGCCGCCCAATCCCGACTCGGCCATTTGCGCGAGATGGTACATGGCGGCGGCCGACCCTTGCATGGCGCCCTGGCGGAACCATGCGCGGGCGACTTCGGCCTTGCCGGGCTTGTCGCGGAGCATGACGCCGAGGCGATCCATCGAGTCGCCGCTGCTGGCCTTTGCCGCCTCAAAGTGAAAGACGAGCGCGGCCTCTTCGTCCTTGGGACCAGACAGGCCCATCTCGTAATCATAGGCATTGGCGAACATGCGCGCCGGTTCTTTTTCATTCAGCCGGGTGCAATATTTCATGGCTGCGGCAAGATCGACAGGACGGTTCAGGCCGATCAGGTAATCAACGCACAACAGGGATCTGGCGCGGACATCGCCCTTGTCCGCCGAGCGCTCAAAAAAGCTGTAGGCAAGATCCAGGTCGACGGGCTGATCGGCAAGGCCCTGGGCATGGATGCTGCCCAGGTCGAAAAGATCCGCCGGCTGAGTAGAGCGGGCGTTCTTTTTCAAAACGTCGGCGGTGATCCTCGCGCCGCTGTCGACCCAGTTCTTGCGGTCGCTGTCGTCGTCTTCGGGCCGGGGCACGAACTGGCTGCCTGTCCCGTCGTAAACCGGCTTTGTTACCTGGGCCATCGACGGCGCGGCGCACAAGGTCGCGCATATCATGCCCGTGATCAGTTCCCGCATACGTTCCCCCCGTGTCTTGAGGAAACCTATGACGCAGAGGTCTGATTGGCAAGTTTACATAGTAATCGCGTTTTCCTCGCTGTCGTGGACTGTCGCGTCATCGTCGCCAGGAACGATTTGCGCCGGCGGAGCGACTT
>CBIHPL010000260.1:0-5541 GCA_966212005.1 uncultured Asticcacaulis sp. | reverse complement strand
ATTTGGCTGGGGCGTCGGCGGGCAGGACGGGTTCGATATCGGACATCTTTGCCTCAACTGAACAGCATTGACGACAGACGGCGACGACCGGCCCTGACCAGTTCCGAGCTGTTGCCGACGGCGGAAAAGATCTTGAACAGATAGGCGCGGGCGGCCTGATCGTTCCACTCCGGATCGTACTTGACGATCTCCAGCAGGGTGTCGATGGCGCCCTTCATGTCGCCTTGCGCCGCCAGGGCTCGGCCCAGATCGTACAGGGCGTCGAAATCGCGGTCGTTCTCGGCCACGCGGGCGCGCAAACCGGCAATGTCGGTCGGCGCGTCTTCGGCCAGTTCCAGCGCGGCCTTGAGGCCCAGAATGTCGGCGTCGGTCGTATGAGGCGGCGCCATGTCGAGATAGGCCTTGGCCTGTTCCACCTGGCCGACCTTGAGATTGATGCGCGCAATGCCGGCAATCGCCTTCAGGTTCTTGTCGTCCTGTTCGAGGATGAAGGTGTAGGCTTCCAGCGCACTGGCGATGTCGCCGTCGTCGGCCGATTGCTGCGCCAGGGCCAGGGTTTCCTCGATGGTCGGACCACCGTCGCCGACGCCCAGCTTCTCGATGAAGGTCCGCAGTTCGGTTTCAGATTTTGCGCCCATGAAGCCGTCGACCGGACGTCCGTCGACAAAGGCATAGACGGTCGGTATGGACTGAACGCGCAGCTGGCCGGCGACGCCCGGATTCTTGTCGACGTCGATCTTGACCAGCTTGACCTTGCCCTTGGCTTCGGAGACCACCTTCTCGATCGCCGGGCCAAGCTGGCGACATGGTCCGCACCACGTTGCCCAGAAGTCGACGATAACCGGCGTGGTCATCGATGCCTCGATGACGTCCTTCATGAAGGTCTGATCGGAGCCGTCGATGATGTTCGGGTCTGCGGAAGCCATTTGCGCACCTGTTATTACCTGGATTTTGGCTTAGCTTAAGTGGGTAAGCGACGCAATGCGTTCAAGGCGTTCTAAAGGGAAGGATTGTCCACAGATTACACAGATGCACACAGATTATCCGAGCGTGTGAGACCTGCAGCGCTAGATAATGAACCGACGGTATTCGAGGCTCGATGCGCCAAAGTTGATCAAGAGCGCTTTCTTAAGGCCGGAGGCTTTCAGGTAATTCAGGGCTTGCGCTTCATGCTCATTTGCCAGGCGCGTCAGCGCTTTTAGCTCGACTAGGACGGCTTCGAAGCAGACCAAATCCGCGCGATAATGGCACGAAAGTACAGAGCCCTTGTAGGATATCGGAAATGCGCATTCGCACAGAAAAGGAACGTTCTGGTGAGACAGTTCCAATGCCATGGCCTCGTGATAAACGGCTTCAAGGAAGCCGTGACCCAATGTCCGATGAACCTCCATCGCCGCACCAATGATAGCGTATGTTTGTGCGTCTCTCTGGCTATTCACCCGTTCCCCCCCCAACGGTGCAGCGACCTCGGATAATCTGTGTACATCTGTGAAATCTGTGGACCAACCTTAATTCACAGTGCCGAAGTCCACGACCACCAGCTCGCGCCCCAAAGACGTCAGAAACGCCCGGAAGTCCGACTGAGTAAGAGCCGTGGTCGCCGTATTGGTCAAGGGATGGAAGTTGACGATGGCGGCGTCGGCCAGGGTCTTGTCCAAAAGGAACTTCACCTTGCGCTCAGGATCGTTGACCAGGGCCAGCGCCGTGACCGACCCCGGCGTGACGCCGAGCGCGGCATACAGCCGCTCGGGGGAGCCGAACGACAAACGGCCCGAACCGATCAGCCTGGGCAGGGCCTTGAGATTGATCCGCGCTGTCTGCTCGGCAGAGATCAGCCAGAGCTGACCCTTGTCGTCCTTGAGGAACAGGTTCTTGGTGTGAGCGCCCGGAAGCTGGTCCTTGATGCCCTCGCCCTCGCCGACACGAAAGACGGCTTCGTGGTGCAGGGTGCTTGTTTTCAGGCCCAAATCGTCTAAGGCTGCGAGCAGTTTTTCGGGCGTGTAAAGCGGTTCAGTCATAAGACCGCAAACTGGCCGCAATCATCCGCCAGATCAAGCGTTGTCCCGCCTTGTGGCTGGAAAATTGGAGCAGGTTAAAGATGGAACTCGAGTGCTTTGTCATGACCCCCTTTCCGCCGGAAATGGTTCCGGGACGGCCGGACCGCGACTGGATGGACGATTTCATGCAGCGCTTTCCCTACCGCTGCCTGCCGCTGGTCATGGCCAACACCACGGGATGGGAAATCCTGTGTCCGACGGATATCACGATCGTATGGAACGGCGGCATCCTCAAGAACGACCTGCGCATCACCTGCGATGCCGATCCCAGCTACAACCTGGACCACATCGTCCAGTCGCACTTTACCCACGGCGTGGCGACCTTTCACACCGGCTACATGTTCCGTACGCCGCCCGGCTATTCGGTTCTGGCCTCCGGCGCGCCGAATGTCGTCAAGGATGGCATCGTGCCCCTGTCGGGACTGGTCGAAACCGACTGGCTGCCCTTTCCCTTCACCATGAACTGGCGGATGACGCGTCCGGGCATGGTCAGCTTCAAGAAAGGCGAGCCCTTCTGTTTCATTCAGGTCGTCCAGAACAAGTCGCAGGACGAAATCCAGCCGGTCATCAAGCAGCTGGAGAGCGATCCGGACCTGAAGAAACAGTTCGAAGCGTGGGCCGAAACGCGCCAGGCCTTCAATGACAGCCTGATGGCGCGCAATCCCGAAGCCATGAAGGAAGCGTGGCAGAAGTTCTACTTCAAAGGCGAGCGCCCGGACGCCCAGGGCGAAGTGGTCAGCGACGGCCACGTCAACCGCCGGCGCCTTAAGACGCCCAGGATTATCCGCGCCAAGCCGGCGCGGTAGAAAGGCGCAATGAAAAACCGGCGGGCCGATCGCACCGCCGGTTTTCTTTTGACTGTATTCGCAATTATTGCGCCGGCTGTGGACGGATAATCTTACCTTCAAGATTGGCCACCACCGAGCGCGCGTCATAGGCATTGGCCTGGCCATCAGGCTTGGCGCCCTTGTGCATCAGGATTTCAGCCGTCGCTTCATAGCGCGTCGTTTGATAGGTTTCGCGATCCCAGTCGCTAAACCCGCCGTAATAGCCCCAGCGACCCCAGCGTCCGCCGCGGTAGAAACGCCAGGACAGGCCGCCATAGAACGGGTCGTTGTCCCACGTGGTGACGGTGCGCGTCTTCTGGTCCGTGCCGCGGTCGATGACTTCGAACCAGTCATAGCCTTCCTGCAGTGTCAGTTCGGCCGCGCGGAACAGCATGTAGTTTTCGACGGTTTCGCGCGAGGTCAGATCATTGCCTGAGAAGCTCAGGCGATACCGACCGTCTTCAATGCGCGTGTCGGTATAGCCACGGCTGGACTTCGACGCCCCTGCGGCAGGTTGATACGGTGTCGGCGTGGCGCAGGCCGACAGCAGGCTGAGCGCGGCAATGGCGGCAGCAGCAGCGAGAACTTTTTTCATTGTGGGCACTCCCCCGCAAAACGCGATGTACTGGGTGGCTGTAGCGATATGTCGAAAAGTGTGAAGCGGTTTCCGACGAAATATCGCGACAAAACTGAAAGCCATTATGGACCAATAGTTAACGCCGTCAATGCGGCGAAATCTGGACTGTTCAATATCAGGCGCTATGCCTTGGTGTGGGTTTCAGCGGAAAACGTCCGGAACACCTTGTCGCACAGCTCCATGCGGTCGATGCGTACGCTTTTCTCATTGAAGGTCAGCATGTTGAAGCCGTTCGGCTGACGGCGGATACGCGCCGACATGGCCGTCGAGGCATTGAGGAACAAGGTCGTATGGCCGTTGACCACGCGGTTCTCTATATAGGCGTGATGCTGATGGCCAGCCAGGACCAGGTCAACCTTCTGCTCCGCCAGCACGGCCAGCATGCAACGGGCGTTGAACAGTGAAACATCGAGCGGAAAGTCGCGCGAATTCATCACCGGATGATGCATGACGAAGATGCGCCAGGGGGCTGTGGCGGATTCAAAGGAGCGGCCGACTTCGCGGCACTGGCGCTGGCTGATCATGCCGTTGGCCCAGTTCCAGTGCGGCAGGATGCGCCGCGCCGTATTGATGCCTTTGACGTGGACCAGATCGAAGCGCATCTCAGGCTCGAGATCGTTTCCCAGGTATTCCTTGTAACGTTTCCACGGCGTCAGGAAGCGCGTCAGGTCCATGCCCGGCAGGTCATGATTGCCCGGAACGACGAAGACAGGGGCGGTCAGGCCATGCAGCCAGTCGCGCGCCTGCCGGAATTCTTCAACCGTCGCGGACTGTGTGATGTCACCGCTGGCGATGACCAGGTCGACTCCGGCCTCTTCGATGGTGTGGCGAAGCTCGTCACGCACCCAGTCTATGACACAGCCGAAATGCAGATCGGAAATATGGGCGATCTTCATGCGAGGGCTCCTGTGTCATTTGGCGCGGCCTTCAGGCACGACGTCCGGACGCGGTATTTCACGGTGTCTTCGCCATGATTGAAGGCGATATTGGCTCCGCCGGCAACCGTCAGCGTGACGGCGGCGGCGGCCAAAAGACCCTTGGCGTCCATGGGTTCAGCTTGCCGATACATGTAGAACAGGCTGAGAAGCGCCATCCACATGGCGCCGAAGACGAAACCGCCAAACACATCCGATGCCCAATGAGCGCCGAGATACAGCCGGGAAAATCCGATAAGGACAATCAGGACTGCAGAGACGGCGATGATGGGCAGACGCCAGGACGGGCGGCATTCACGCACAAGGATCATGGCAAGACAACCGTAGAGCACGGCATTGACCGTGCTGTGGCCGCTGGGGAAGGACCACGCGCTGGCGCCCTGGAGATAGAGTTCAACGGGCCGGGGCCGTTCGAGCGCGCCCTTGATGGCCGTGTTGATGGCGGAGGCGCCGGCGATTGCCGTCAGCCAGTAAACCAGGGTGCGCCATGCGCCGCGCCAGATGAGCCAGAAGGCTATAACGGCCGTCAGGGTGACGACGACGACCGTATCGCCCAGCTCGGTTATCGCAATCATAAGCGCATCGAGGACGGGTGTCCTCAATCCCTGCATAAGTCCGTAGATAAAGGTGTCCAGCGGGATCAACGGATCCTCGACCATGTCCTCCAGCAACTCGACGAACACAAACGCCGAAGCGGCCAGCGCCAGGCCGAGCAAGGTCAGGATGCGCCAGTCGGGTGTGAACGCCCTGGCTTCGGGCTTGTTGTCTTCGGCAGTCGTCATTCGGCCACCGGCACCAGAAGGTTTATCGACCTTGGCTTGATTGTGAACTCGAGCGGCGTGGGCAACTTGACGACCTCGCCATCGATCGACACCAGCTCGTTCTTGCGCTTGGTCCACAGCGTGATTGTGCGGCCGGTCAGTTCCCTCACGTCGGGATCGCGCAGCCAGTGGCCAAGCAACAGGCGTGTCAGGAAGCGCAGGTGTGAGGTCCGGGTCTTGGTCGTAGCGACGTAGGCGGCCAGTTCTCCACCCGTCAGTGACACGCGTTTGAAGTTATTCTCGGTAAATTCCGTGTCGGCAAAC
>CBIHPL010000259.1:0-5571 GCA_966212005.1 uncultured Asticcacaulis sp. | reverse complement strand
GTCGTCGATCTTCAGCGTTGCGATCTCGCCCGTACCCTTGACCTCAATCGATACGAGGCCGGCGCCCGACGCGCCAGACACGACGCTTTCGTGCATCTTGGTCTGGGCCTCGGCGAACTGCTGCTGGACCTTCTGCGCCTGCTTCATCAATGCCTGGAAATCCATCACTCATCATCCTTGTCTTCGTCGTCGTTTTCGTCTGGCGCGACCGTCACGTCCGGCGCCATGGGTTTAAGCCGGGCGCGGACCGCCGTGATCTCCGCTCCCGGAAACGTGCTGAGCAGGGCCGCGACGAACGGGCTTTCCAGGATCTTCGCCTTGGCGGCCGCCGTTTCGCGCTGGTCGCGCTCATAGATGGTTTCAGCCCCGCCCTGCCCTTCGGTAGCGATCAGCCAGCGCTGGCCCGTCCATTCCTTCAACTTCATGCTGAGCTTGCGCACCAGGTCGATAGGCGCGTTGGGCGCGGGTTCGAACGTAATGGCGCCAGGACGGAAGGAAACCAGGCGGACATAGCGTTCGACATCGACACGCAGGCCGATATCGCGTTTCTGCTCGATCATTTGCAGCACTTCGGCGAAGCTCTGTGGATTCGGCAGCTCCACCGGTTCCGGCGCGGTGCGGACCATGGCCGAACCGCGCATCTGCGTTCCTAGCGGCGCGCCCCCGCCGCCCGGTCCGGTCGGCAAGAGAGGCTCGCCCGACTGCAAGCGCTTCATCAGCACTTCCGGTCCCGGCAGGTCGGAGGCGTAACACATGCGGACCAGGGCCATTTCAAACGCTGCGCTGGTATCAGGCGCTCGACGCAGTTCCTCGAATGCCTTGAGCATCAGGGTCCACAATCGCGACAGGGTGCCGTTCGACAGCTGGGACCCCAGCGCCGTGATCCGCATAGCCTGGGCCTTGGGCAGGCGCGTGGCGTCCGCCCCCAGCACCTTTGCGACCGAGGCGGCATGGCAGTATTCGAGCAGGTCCCCCATCAGCTGGACCGGATCGGCGCCAAAACCGTAGAGCGTGCGGAAGGCCAGCAGGGCCTCGCTCATCTGCCCGGAAATGATATTTTCGAACAGGCCCAGCGTCGCCGAGCGATCGGCCAGGCCCAGCATATCGCGCACCGACTCGGTGCCGACCGTCTCACCGGGTTCGCCCTGCACCAGGGCCTGGTCGAGCAGGCTGAGCGAGTCGCGCACCGAGCCTTCGGCGGCGCGGGCGATCAGGGCCAGGGCATCCGGCTCGATCTTAACGCCTTCCAGGGCGCAGATCTTCTCCAGGTGCGGGATCAGGGTATCCGGCTCGACGCGACGCAGGTCGAAACGCTGGCAGCGCGACAGGATAGTCACCGGAACCTTGCGGATTTCCGTCGTGGCGAAAATGAACTTGGCGTGGGGCGGCGGCTCTTCCAGCGTCTTCAAGAGCGCGTTGAAGGCCCCGGTCGACAGCATGTGGACTTCGTCGATGACGTAGACCTTGTAACGCGCCTCGACCGGGGCGTAGCGCACCGATTCCAGCAATTCGCGCATGGCGTCGACGCCGGTCCGCGACGCTGCGTCCAGTTCCAGCACGTCGATATGGCGGCCGTCGATGATCGCCTGGTCGTGGCGGCCCATGACCTTCAGCTCGACGCTGGGCTGATGGATCGTGTCGGTATCGTAGTTGAGCGCGCGCGCCAGAAGGCGGGCGGTCGTCGTCTTGCCGACGCCGCGCACGCCGGTCAGCATGAAGGCGTGTGCGATGCGGTTGGAGGCGAAGGCGTTGGTCAGGGTGCGGACCATAGCCTCCTGGCCGATCAGATCCTCAAAGGTCCGCGGCCGGTATTTGCGCGCCAGGACGGTATAGGATTCCGATTTGTCGGTTGTCTGTGCCGGCGCATTGGGCACCGGCGTCGACTCGCCGAAAATATCCGCCGTTAAATCGTCGCGCACATCTTCGATGGCGGCGTCGGCAAAAGGATCATCAAGGTCGGGACTATCGGACATAAGCGGATATATAGGGACTTTTCAATCTTCCGTCTCCGGTAAATCACGATTCGTCAACAAGGCGGGATTCCCCTAGGATATAGGTATGCCCTCCCGCATCACGCAACTGACCTATGCCATTGGCGACATCCACGGCTATGACGACCATTTCGAACGCCTGATCGACCGCATCCGCATCGATGCCGAACTGGCCGGGGAAAAGCCGCGTGTCGTGCTCCTCGGCGACTATATCGATCGCGGCCCCAAGTCGCGACAGGTTCTGGACCGGATATTGAGGCTTGAGGCCGCGCCGTGGTGCGACCTGATCGCGCTGAAGGGCAATCATGAAGACGCCCTGCTGCGGTTTCTCGATGACCCACTGTTCGGCGACACCTGGCGAACTTGGGGTGGCGCGGCAACCCTGGCCAGCTATGGCATCGATATGCCGTTTTTCGTCAGCCGGGCCGAGGTCTGGGAAGAGACCAGCGAAGCATTTTCACGGGCTATCGACCCTGTTCATCGCGCCATGCTGGAGCGGCTGCCAGCCAGTTATCAGGACGGCGACTACCTCTTTGTCCATGCCGGCGTCGATCCTGACCGGCCTCTGTCGGAACAGGGCCCGGAGACGTGGATGTATATTCGCGGCCGCTTCCTGCGGGCTGAAAAGGCCTGCGACTACGTGGTGGTCCACGGCCATACGCCCGAAGACGAACCGTCAGACCTGCCATGGCGCATCGGCGTCGATACCGGCATCTATTTCAACGGCATATTGACGGCCGTGCGGCTTCACGGGGAAACGCGCCGTTTCCTCAGCGTTGAAGGCGACATCTAAGATTTTTCAGATTTAAGGAATTTCCAAGCCCTTTGGGCTTGGCAAGGGCGACTGCCCGCCCGAGCCCATCGAAGCGTGCCAACGCTTCGCTCTTTAAGCACATGCGCAAGGAGCCTTAGCTAGCGCTTGGGCGATAAAGAAAGGTGAGACGGCACGACCCGAAGGTGAATTCGTTGTGGCTGCTGCCTTCCGGCCCTGACCAGGTTGGCGAGGCCTTCGCCCGCACCGTCTCACGGCCTATATGCGTATTTTGCCTCGTCTGCGCAAGAGGCATTTCGAATGCCACCGGTGTCAAAGTGACTTGCCCTGCTTAAGACTGCGTGGCAAGGTCGTGGGAAAACAGGGAATACACATATGATTTCGCGCAGGCTGCTCACGTCGTTCATCCTTTCCACGGCCCTTGTCACAGGCCCGGCCCTTGCAGAAATCATCGGGCATAATGTCTCCGCCCTGCCGCTGACGGCGGAGCGCGTCGCCACCCTGCCTGAAGCCGACCAGGGCGCATGGGAAACCTATCTCAAGACCTCAGCCTCGCTTCAGGCCGCCGACAGGGCCGCCCTGGCAGCCGAACAAAAGGGGCTGGCCGTCGTGCCCAAGCCCTCACCCCATGGCGACAGCGCCAAAACCATGCCTTTGAAAAACGCCGCGGAGTGGTACGCGACACCGGAAGCGCGCAGCATCGCCGACACGATCGTCAGCTTCCAGACCCCGGCCGGCGGCTGGGGCAAGAATATGCTGCGCAATGTGCCCGCGCGTCAGCGCGGCCAGTCCTATACCGGCGACAATGTGTCTGCCCATCTCCAGGCCGGCGACAATGACCGGCCGGCGGAAGGGGGCTGGGACTATGTCGGCACCTTCGACAACGGCGCGACGACGACAGAGCTGCAATTCCTGGCGCTTGTCGCCTCTGCCAACCCCGGCGCCGAAGGCGACGCGTATCGCAAGGCGGCCCTGCGCGGACTGGAATACATGCTGACGGCCCAGTTCCCCAATGGCGGCTGGCCGCAGGTCTTCCCGCTGCAGGGCGGCTATCACGACGCCATCACCTATAATGACGATGCGCTGATCGACGTGACGGAGGTCCTCACCCTCGCCGCCGAAGGCCGCAAGGGCTTCGGCTTCGTGCCGCAGGCTCTGCGCGATCGTGCGCGTACGGCGGTTGACCGCGCCGTCGAATGCATCCTGCTCACCCAGGTGCGCATAGACGGAAAGCTGACCGTGTGGGGACAGCAACACGACGCCCTGACGCTGGAGCCGACCTCCGCGCGCAACTATGAACCGCCGTCGTTCTCAAGCGGCGAAAGCGCTGGCCTTCTGGTCTATCTGATGCAGATCAAGGACCCGTCGCCGCGGGTCGTCGCTTCGGTGCATGCCGGCGTTGCGTGGCTCAAGGATGCGGCTCTGCACGACGTCGCCTGGGTCAAGATTCCCGACGACCGTGTCTTGCAGCCGCAACCGGGCGCGCCACTTCTGTGGTCACGCTACTATGACTTCAAAACGGGCAAGCCGATCTTCGGCGACCGCGACAAGACGATCCACGACACGGTGACCGAGATCAGCCAGGAACGCCGACGCGGCTATTCGTGGTATAACTCCACCCCGCAAAAGGCGCTGGACGCCTATGCCAAATGGAGCCAGACTCATCCGCAATAAACGCGGAGGTCGCCCATGCCTGACACGATCAACGGCTACAGCCGGCGCTGGTGGAAGGAAGCGGTCGTCTATCAGATCTATCCGCGCTCCTTCTGCGACAGCAATGGCGACGGCATAGGCGACCTGCGCGGCATTCTTGAGAAATTGCCGCACATCAAGGGCCTGGGCGTCGACGTCATCTGGCTGAGCCCGCATTTCGACTCGCCCAATGCCGACAATGGCTACGACATCCGCGACTATCGCAACGTGATGGCGGAGTTCGGCACCATGGCCGACTTCGATGAACTGCTGGCAGCCGTCCACGCCGCCGGCATGAAGCTGATCATCGATCTGGTCGTCAACCATTCCAGCGATGAGCACGCCTGGTTCGCGGAAAGTCGCAAAGGGCCAGACAATCCCTATCGCGACTACTATATCTGGCGGCCGGGAAAGGGCGATGAACCGCCCAACAACTGGGCCTCGATCTTCCTGGGTCCCGCCTGGACGAAGGATGGTGACGATTGGTACCTGCATCTCTTCGCCAGCAAGCAGCCCGACCTCAATTGGGAGAATCCGAAGGTCCGCCATGAGGTCCACGACCTGATGCGCTTCTGGCTCGACAAGGGCGTCGACGGTTTCCGCATGGATGTCATCCCCTTCATTTCCAAAGATCAGGAATTCAAGGATCTCCTTGCAGAGCAACAGGCCAAGCCGCAGTTCGCCTATACGACCGGCCCGAAGCTTCACGAATATCTGCAGGAAATGCGGCGTGAAGCGCTGGCGCCCTACGACACCATGACGGTTGGCGAGGCGTTTGGTGTGACGCTCGACCAGACGCCCTTGCTGATCGACGAGCGGCGCGGCGAACTGGACATGATCTTCCAGTTCGATACGGTCGAAGTCGACCGCGGCGCCGATGGCCGATGGAAGCCGTGGGGCTTGCCTGAGCTAAAGCGCATCTTCACGCGCCACGAAGCCGCGCTCGACAAACATTGCTGGCCCACCGTCTTCTTTTCCAATCACGACAATCCACGCGTCGTCTCGCGCTATGGCGACGACAGCCCGCAATGGCGGATCAAATCGGCCCAGGTCATGGCCACGCTTCTCCTGACCATGAAGGGCACGCCCTTCATGTACCAGGGCGACGAGATCGGC
>CBIHPL010000258.1:0-5575 GCA_966212005.1 uncultured Asticcacaulis sp. | reverse complement strand
CAATGCCAGCGTGGCGGTAAAGGTGACGGACGACATCGAACTGACGACGATCGTCACCCGCGAGAGCGTCGAAGACCTGGGCCTGGCGCCGGGCAGAGCGGTCACGGTTTTGGTCAAGTCGAGCTTCGTCATCCTCGCCGCCGGGCACGATCCGCTACCGATCTCGGCGCGTAATCGCGTTCCGGGCGTCATCAGCGCGGTCGTGCCGGGCGCAGTCAATGACGAAGTCACACTCGATATTGGCGGCGGAAAGACGGTGACTGCGGTTGTCACGCACGAATCCGCCGAAACGCTTGAGTTCGCACCCGGCCAGAACGCTCAGGCCCTGATCAAGGCGTCACACATCATTCTGGCTGTGGACTAAGCCCTGATTGGAGTGCCGCCAAGGCCAGGCGCTCAATATCGCTTTGGCTCAGGCCTTCCAATCCGTTCGAAAGGCGTTCCAAGGCTACCCGGCCATGGTTCATGCCCAGCACGCGATCGGCCAGCGTCGCGGCCTCGGCAGGATCGTGCGTGACGTACAGGATCGGCAGTTGCTTCCCCAACCGCCTGATCAACGGCAGGATAGTGTCGCGGGCCGGCCGGTCGAGGCTGGAAAGCGGCTCGTCCATCAGCAGCAGTTTCGGCGCGGCCATCAGCGCGCGGGCAATCGCAACGCGCTGGCGCTCGCCGCCGGACAGGTCGTGGACGGAGCGGTCGAGCAGGTCCGCGATGCCAAGGTCGGATACGATGCTGTCGAAATCCACCGGCCCGGTGGCCCGGCGGCGGGCGTAATCGAGATTGCCGCGCACATCATGATGCGCGAATAGCGAGGCCTCCTGGAACACATAGCCCGCACGGCGCTTGTGCGGCGAGATAAGGACCGTGCCGTCCTGCCAGGTGTCGCCGCCGATCCTGACGCGGCCGGTCATGTGCTCAAGCCCGGCTATGGCGCGTAAGAGGCTTGTCTTGCCCGACCCCGAGGGACCACGGATAACCGTGACGCCTTCGGCCGGGACGCTGAAGGCGGCATCAAGCGTGAAGGCGCCGCGCGCGCCCTTTAGCTGGATGTCGATCATGCGTCCGCCTTTCGGCCCTGACTGCGGTCGATCATCAGGAGGGCCAGCAGGACGACGAAGGCGAAGATCATCAGGCCACCGGCCAGCCGGTGCGCTGACGTGTAGTCAAGCTGTTCGACCATTTCATAGATGCGGATCGAGATCACCTGGGTCTTGCCGGGGATGGCGCCGCCGATCATCAGCACGACGCCGAATTCGCCGACTGTGTGGGCGAAGACCAGGAGCGCCGCCGTGACAAAGCCGCGCCGTGCCAGAGGCAAGGCGACGGTGAAGAAGCGGTCCCACGGCGAGGCGCCCAGAACGGCGGCGACTTCCAGGGGACGCTTGCCGACGGCTTCAAAGGCATTGCGGATCGGCTGGACGGCAAATGGCAGGCTGTAGATGATCGAGCCGATGACCAGGCCGGTGAAGCTGAAGGCCAGTGTGCGGACGCCGAAGGGCTGGAGCAGGGCCATCAGCGGGCTGTTGGGACCGAGGGCAATCAGGAGATAAAAGCCCAGAACTGTCGGTGGCAGGACGATGGGCAGGGCGGCAATAGCCGCGACAACGTCCTTGAACAGGCTGCGGCCGCGCGACAGCCACCACGCGATCGGCGTGGCGATGACCATCAGGGACAAGGTCGTTACCGCCGCCAGTTGCACGGTCAGCCAAACGGCCTTGTCGAGAAGAAGCTCCCAGCCGGTCATTTCACCTCATAACCATAGGAGGTGATAATGGCGCGGGCCCGAGGCGTCTTAAGAAAGTCGAGATAGGCGCGGGCGACCGGATCATTGGCACCGGGCTTGAGCAGGATGGCCTGCTGGTCGATCGGCGAATAGAGCGATTTCGGCACGATCCAGCGCGATCCTCCGGCACGCGTCTTGACCTGCGACAGGGCGACGAAGCCGAGTTCGGCGGCGCCGGTATCGACAAAGGCATAGGCCTGGGCGATCGAGCCGCCTTTGACGATTCTGGGCGACAGCGTGTCGTGGACGCCAAGGTTTTTCATGACCTCGATGGCGGCGGTGCCGTAGGGGGCCGAGGCCGGATCGGCGATGGCGATATGGTCGAACTTTCCAGTCTTCAATACCTGTCCCTTGGCGTCGACCAGACCGGGAGTGGCGCTCCACAGGACGAGCGCGCCGTAGGCATATACAAAGCGCGTCTTGCTGACTCCAATCCCTTCGGCTTCAAGCCGGGCAGGGCGTTCGGCATCGGCCGACAGGAAGACTTCGAACGGCGCGCCCTGCTGGATCTGGGCGTAGAAGGCACCGGACGGACCAAAGCTCATGACGACCTTATGGCCGGTCTTGTTTTCGAATGCGGCGGCGATCGCCTTGGCCGGCTCGGTGAAGTTGGCGGCAACCGCGACGCTGACCTCGCCCGCCCACGCAGGCAGGGCGGCGAACATCATCAGCGTGGCGGCAAGGGCGGCGCGCAGCATCGGTCGTCTCCGTTATGTATTCGGTGTACATAACGAGTGGCCGGCTGTCTACGCGGTCGGTTCGTTGATATTCACAAAAGCGCTGTCGTCACCGGCTTCAAGCTTCACAATCCGGCGGCTGCCCAGGAAACGCATGACCGCAAGACCGCCTTCGGCTGCGCGCAGGGCGTCTTCCAGGTCAGGCAGGACGGCCGTGTTCCACAGCGCGCACAAGGGATAGTCGCGCGCGCCCGTGAAATGGACAACGTCCGTTTCGTCCATTGGCACAGCCGTCAGCCGTGCAACCAGGTTCGCGGGCAGGCGGGGCATATCGCACGGCACGGTTATGACGTGCGCGCACTGACGCGTTGCCGCCCATTGCAGCGCCGTTCGCACGCCGCTAAGGGGGCCGAGATCAGCCAGGGCCGGTTCGTCATAAAGCAGTGGAAGGCCGAATACGCTGAGTTTTGGTTGGGCGGCATTGATGGCCATGTCGCGAACCTGCGGTTCCAGGCGCGCGATGACGGCTCCGATCAGCGTGCTGCCCTCGAACGGGTACATCGGCTTGTCGCCGCCCATTCGTCGGCCCTGGCCACCGGCAAGAATGACGAGCGGAGGTATGTCGGTCATGCCGGAAGGTTAGGCCTTCGTCGCTGACTCGGCAAGCTTGAGCGTGCGGGCTTCGAACACGGCGACATCACTGCCGCGTGTGATAAAGCGGATACGCGCCTTGCCGGAAGCTATGGCCGGCAAGATGTAGTCGACGGTGCGGAACTTCGCTTCCGGCGCAAGCTTCAAGGTCTCGTTGACCAGTTTGACGCCATTGACCTCGATATCGAAGTTCTTATGGACGTCCTGGCCCCAATAGGTGACCTGGAGTACCGAGCCCTTCGGATCGACCGCCATGTCGAAGGCGAAATATTTGCCGCTGGTCCACATGATCCAGCGGCCGGCGCGGCCGGCGCGCGAGGTGACTTCGCCGATATCGGTGTCGAAGCCGTGGTCTCGTTCGGGCTGCATTTCACCCAGACGCATGACGTCGATGGTGCGCGCCTGCAAGGCCGTGCGTTCCTGCTCGGCCTTGAGATAAGCCGCTTCCTCGACCTTCCACTGTTCGGTCGTAAAGCGCGGGAAGTAGACGGCAGACCGGCGATGATACTGGGCAAAGAAGGGCTTGAGCGCCACCGGTTGCGGTTGGGCGGCCACCACCAGATCGGCGTTGACAAGGCTTAAGGGATTGCCGCTGACCAGCACCGGGTCGCGCGGTTGGTCAGGCGTACCGGCCGGGCCGAGATCGGCGGCCATGACCATCGGCCCCTTGGCGTAGGACACGATGCCGGGATCGTCCGGCATGGCTTCGATCCTGACGCTTTGCGGCAGGGTCAGGGTGATGGTGTCGCCGGCCTTCCACTTGCGGCGCAGGCGGGCATAGCCGTCGCGGGGCAGGATGGTTTCGGCCTTGCCGTTGACGGCCAGTTTTGGAGCATCGCACCAGCCGGGCAGGCGCAGCGCAATCTCGAACGTCCGCGCCGATTGCGGCGTGACGCGGATGGTCACCGTCTCATCTTGCGGGAATTTCGTCTCCAGTTTCAGCGTGGTCTTCTGTTCGGTCCAGTTGACTTCGGACGGGATGAACAGGTTGACGAAGGTCGTATCGCCCGACCGCCACCACACGCTGTCGCCGTGTTTGGAATGGCTTTCGATGCCCGATCCGACGCAGCACCAGAAGCTGTTCTCCGGCGTCGAATAGACGCGTTCGGCGCCCGGATAGAGCGGCATGAAATAGACGAACATCCCCGTGTCGGGGTCCTGGTGCGCCATGATATGGTTGAGATGGGCGCGTTCGTAATAGTCGAACCATTTGGCGTCCGGCTGCCAGCCGTAGAGATGGCGTGTCAGCTTCAGCATATTGTAGGTGTTGCACGCCTCGCAGGTCTTGTCGGTGACGCGTTGGCTCAGCTTGTCAGGCGGGCCGAAATGCTCGCCTTCGGAATTGCCGCCGATGACATAGCTGTGGTGATGGACGACACGATCCCAGAAGAATGACGCCGTGTCGCGATAGCCGGTATCGCCGGTGACTTCGTACAATCGCGCCAGACCGATCAGCTTCGGGATCTGGGTATTGGCGTGCTTGCCCTGAAGTTCGTCGCGGCGCTCCGAGAGCGGCGTGAGGACGGCCTTGTGGTAGATGCGCCGAGACAGGTCCAGGAAGCGCTTTTCGCCGGTGCGGGCATAGGTTTCGGCCAGGGATTCGTTCAGGCCGCCGTGTTCCGCCGCCAGGACCTGCTGCATCTGCGCGTCGTCGAGCGGCCCCAGCACACCGATCAGGTAGTCGGACATCCTGACGGCGACATCCAGCGCCTGGGCGTTGTTGCAATAGCGGTGGGCATCCAGCAAGCCGGCGTGGACCTTGTGCCAAGTATAGATCGGCACCCAGCCGCCATTGAGATCGAAACCGTTGGACGTGAGTTTTTTGGCGCGGATTTCTTCGTAGATGATCTTGCCGTCGACCACCTTGCCGCCGCGCTCGACGGTCGTGCCGCCGATGTAGCCGTCGCCATGCTTGGCTTGAATGGCGGCCATTTCGGCGACGGTGTGATCGACGATTGCCTTGAAGTCCGGATCACGCGTCTGGCCATAGGCCAGCGAACAGGCTGTCAGGTAGTGGCCGAGCGTGTGCCCGGCGATACCCATAGTCTCCCAGCCACCATAGACCGTGCCCTTGGGCGGCAGGCCGGCGCTGACATAGAAGTTGTGCAGCAGACGCTCAGGGACAAGCGTTTTCAGGTACTTGCCATTCGTACTAACGGCCGTTTGCCAGATTGACGGCGTCAGGGTTACGGCCTCGAGCGGAAAGGGCTCTACGCTTGGCTTGGCTGGCGCCGCCTGAGCGTTGACGGCCGGCAGGAGCGACAAGGCCGCTCCGCTTAATAGAAACTGGCGCTTGTCGATCCGGATCATGGTGTGCTCTCTAAGCGATACGCCGAAAAGTGTTCAGCGGTTTTCGGCTAAGTATCGCGACAAGATTAAAGCTCGCGAACGGCGACGGTTTCCTTGGCGTCCGTCTTGAGTTCGTTTTTCAGGCCGTATTTGAAACCGCCGGCGGTGATTTCGA
>CBIHPL010000257.1:0-5592 GCA_966212005.1 uncultured Asticcacaulis sp. | reverse complement strand
GACAGCAGCGGCCTGACCTACGGGTTAAGCGCTACCGGCGACGGAGCCAATTTCAACATTAACGCCACGACCGGTGCTGTCACCTTTGTGCGCGCGCCGAACTTCGAATGGCCGACCGACGCTAATCGCGACAACGTCTATGACCTGACCGTCACGGCGTCGGATGGCGTCAATACGGCATCGCGGGCAGTCACCATAACGGTCGAAAACCGGACCGGACGTATAGCGACACGGCGCGTCGGAACGGGTTTCAGCTCGCCTGTCTTTGTGGCGGGACGCGGGGATGGGACCGACCGCGTGCTGGTGGTCGAGAAGGGGGGGCTGGTCAAGGTCCACGATCCCGTGACCGGCGCGACCGAGGCCGGGAATTTCCTCGATGTCCGCAGCGTTATCTCCACGGACGGCGAGCGTGGATTGCTGGGCCTGGCCCTGGCGCCGGACTTTGCCACAAGTGGCATTCTCTATGCCTGCATGACGGCGACCGATGGCGCGGTACAGGTCCGGAAGTTTACGGTCAGCGGAGGGGTGGCGTCGGGAACCGGCGACGTTATCCTGTCGATTCCGCATGCGTCCGCCAACAATCACAACGGTGGCTGGATCGGTTTCGACGCCGCCGGCAATCTCGTCGTCGCGGTCGGAGACGGCGGCGGCGGCGGTGATCCCGAAGGCGATGCGCAGAACACCAATGTGCTGCTGGGCAAGATGTTGCGCATCGACCCGCGCACAGATGCTTATCCGGCGGATGCCAATCGTGATTACGCTATTCCCGCCGGCAATCCATTTGCGGCAGGCGGCGGCGCCCCCGAAGTCTGGCACTGGGGCCTGCGCAATCCGTTCCGCAACAGCTTCGACAGGACGACGGGCAATCTCTATATCGGTGACGTCGGCCAGGGCGCCATGGAAGAGGTCGATCTGGCCCGTCCGACCGATCCGGGCCTGAACTTCGGCTGGAATATCCGCGAAGGCACATTGCCGTACACGGCGGGGTCGACGGCAGGGCTGACCGAACCGGTAATTGCCTACGCCCAAGGGACGGGTCCGCTGCAAGGCAAGACGGTGATCGGCGGCTACGTCTATCGTGGCCCTGTCGCGGGTTTGCGCGGCCAGTATGTCTTTGGTGACTTTATCAATCGCCGCCTGTGGTCCGTGGCTGCCACCTCCATTGTCCAGGGCACGACGCTGGGCGGCGCCCAGTTCAGTGACCGGACCGCCGCGTTTGCCCCTGCTGCCGGCGTCATAGGCATGATGACCAGTTTCGGCGAAGACGACCTGTCCAATATCTACATCATCGATTACGACGGTGAGATTTTCATGGTGGACGAGGTGGATGAGGCACCGTAAGGCAACGCATCTCTTGTTATTGTCAGGGCCAGGTAATGCGTCACGTTCTTCGTTCCAAGATTCACAATGCCTACGTCACCGAGGCCAACCTGGCCTATATCGGCTCGATCACCATCGACGAGGCGTTGATGGACGCGGTGGGTCTGTGGGAAGGGGAGCGCGTTCTGGTCGTGTCCAACACGTCCGGACACCGGTTGGAAACCTACGTCATCAAGGGGGAACGCGATTCGGGCGTCATTGCGATGAACGGCGCGGCTGCGCACCTGATCAGCGAGGCCGAACAGATCATCATCATGGGGTTCGAGCTGACGGACACGCCGATTATCCCCAGCGTCGTGCTGGTGGACCGCAATAACAGACTTGACCGCTACCTGTCGGAAGGACCCGGCCAGACACTGTCGTGATTCTTTCACAGGAATCGTGATTCAGGCAAAATTCGTGCGTTCGCGGCACAACCCCTTGAGGGACTTGCCGAATCCCCGGCGTTAAGACTTTGTTTACGAAAAAGTCCACGAAAACATAGTCCTGACCGCTTGACGGACTCACCGACTTATCCCCCATATATCGGCGGGCAGGGCTGGTTAGACACTACATTTAGTTGCTAACAGACTATTAATTGGGTTTCCGGGTCGGAAGCCTGCATACCGTTTGAGGGTAGACTATGTCATCGAGTGAAGCGGCAAAGCGTGAAACGACGGCCTACAAGGCAGGGACTGTTGTGCGTCCCAAGGCGCGGCCTGAATTCAAGCTGGTGCGCAAGGTCGTCACCGATCCGTCGCGCGATGCGCTGCTGACGGACTTCGGCAAGACGACGCTCGACGACCGTTACCTGCTGCCGGGCGAGTCCTATCAGGACATGTTTGCCCGTGTCGCCACCACCTATGCCGACGACGCCGACCACGCCCAGCGGGTCTATGACTATATTTCCCGCCTGTGGTTCATGCCGGCGACGCCGGTCCTGTCGAACGGCGGCGCGGCACGCGGCCTGCCGATCTCGTGCTTCCTCAATTCGGTGCCGGACAACCTTGAAGGCATTGTCGGCACCTGGAATGAAAACGTCGCCCTGGCGTCGAACGGCGGCGGCATCGGCACCTACTGGGGCGGCGTCCGCTCCATCGGTGAAAAGGTCAAGGGCGCCGGCCAGACCTCAGGCATCATACCCTTTATCCGCGTCATGGATTCGCTGACCCTCGCCATCAGCCAGGGCAGCCTCCGCCGGGGGTCGGCCGCCGTCTATATCGACGTCTTCCACCCGGAAATCGAAGAATTCCTGGAAATCCGCAAGCCGTCGGGCGACTTCAACCGCAAGTCCCTGAACCTGCACCATGGCATCGGCATCACGGACGAATTCATGGAAGCCGTCCGCGACGGCGCACCCTTCGGCCTGCGTTCGCCGAAGAATGACGAAATCATCCGTTATATCGACGCGCGTTCGCTGTGGCAGAAGATCCTGGAAATCCGCCTGCAAACCGGCGAACCTTACCTGATCTTCTCCGACACCGTGAACCGCGCCATGCCGCAGCACCAGCGCGAACTGGGCCTGAAGGTTCGCCAGTCGAACCTGTGCTCGGAAATCATGCTGCATACCGGCCCCGATCATCGTGGCCAGGACCGCACCGCTGTCTGCTGCCTGTCCTCGGTCAACGCGGAAACCTTCCTGGAATGGCGCAACGAGCCGATGTTCATCGAGGACGTCATGCGCTTCCTCGATAATGTCCTGGAAGACTTCATCCAGACCGCGCCCAACTCCATGGACGCAGCCGTCTATTCGGCCATGTGCGAACGTTCGGTCGGCCTGGGCCTGATGGGCTTCCACTCCTTCCTGCAAAGCCAGGGTGTAGCCTTCGAATCCGCCATGGCCAAGTCGTGGAACATGCGCCTGTTCAAGCACCTGCGCCGTGAAGCCGACAAGGCCTCGGTCAAGCTGGCCCACGAGCGCGGGCCGTGCCGCGACGCCGAAGAGCGTGGCGTCATGGAACGCTTCTCGCACAAGCTGGCCATCGCGCCGACCGCCTCGATCTCGATCATCTGCGGCGGCACGTCTGCCGGCATCGAGCCGATCCCGGCCAATATCTATACGCACAAGACCCTGTCGGGCTCCTTTGCCGTGAAGAACCCCTACCTGGTCGACCTGCTTCAGGAAAAGGGGCAGGACGCATCGGAAGTTTGGGATTCGATCGTCCAGCACGAAGGCTCGGTCCAGCACCTCGACTTCCTGTCCGACGATGAGAAGGATGTGTTCAAGACGGCATTCGAAATCGACCAGCGCTGGGTCGTTGAACTGGCGGCCGACCGCACGCCGGAAATCTGCCAGTCGCAGTCGCTGAACATCTTCCTGCCGGGAGATGTCGACAAGTGGGATCTGCACATGCTGCACTGGACGGCTTGGGAGCAGGGCCTGAAGTCGCTCTACTATCTCCGCTCCAAGTCGGTCCAGCGCGCCTCGCACGCCGGCGCCGAGGCGAAGGAAGCCGTTGAGAAGATGGATACGCCGCGCACCGACTACGAAGAGTGCCTGGCCTGTCAGTAAGGCCGCATTTGCATTAAGAAAATGAAGGCGTGGCGCCGTTGCGGCCCACGCCTTTCTTACTTTTGCAGCGGGATAATCTCACAGTATCCGGATCGTGACCGGACTAGTGTGTGGTTGTGTGGTAAAACTGCTAAAAACAGGAGAGGGTTTCGTGTCGCTGTCTCCCCGGGCCCGCGCGGCCGCCAGTAAACTCAAGACATTCAGCGCCGACGACGTGCAGTCGATCTCGGAAATGATCAAGCACGAGGTGCATCATGCCACCGACCTGGTCGCGGAACGCGCCCGTCAGGCGGAAGCGCGCATTCGTCAGTTGACGGAACATGCCGGCGACGATCTGGGCCGGCTGAACCGCACGGCGGCGCTCAGGATTCGCGAGCACCCGCTGCAGTCGAGCCTGATCGCACTGGGTTTGGGTCTGGCGATCGGCATGTTGCTGGCGACGGCCAGACGCTAATTTTTGTCGCCATATTGCTCTAAAGCGATATGCCAAAAAGTGTGAAGCGGTTTTTGATTGAATATCGCGACAAAACAAAAACCTAGAGCATGATGACGGTTCGATCTAAACGCATCATGATCTAGCGTATAAGGTTATTTATCCAGGTCCGGCTGTTTGGAGAGCATCGGAGCGTTGGGCTGCGCTTTCTGCATGTCGGTGATGCGCAGGATGACGGGACCCAGGATGACAAGAAACAGCACGGGCAGGAAGAAGATAATCATCGGCACGGTTAACTGCGCCGGCAGCGCGGCGGCTTTCTTTTCGGCGGCCGACAAGCGCATCTCGCGGTTTTCCTTGGCCATGACGCGCAGGGCCGTGCCCAATGGCGTACCGTACTTTTCCGCCTGGATCATCGCGGTACAGACGGCCTTGACGCCCGGGTGATTGGTCCGCTTGGCCAGCCCTTCATAGGCCAGCCGGCGCTCGGGCAGGTAGCTCAGTTCGGCGACAAGCAACGACAGTTCTTCGGCCAGCTCGATCGAGGTCGGACCCAATTCCGCGCTGACCCGTTGCAAGGCGGCTTCGATGGACATGCCGGCCTCGACGCTGATCAGAAGCAGGTCAAGCGCGTCCGGGAAGGCCGCGACGATCGATTCCCGCCGTTTCTGAGCGCGGTTGGAAATGTAGATGTTCGGGGCGTAGTAACCGGCAACGAAAGCTCCGACGGTAATCAGCCGCTTCATATTCAGTTTCAGATCGACGATGTTCAGAACGAACATGTAGAGCACCGCGACCGCACCCAGGATAAAGGGCGAGGCGAACCGGAAGAAGTAGAAGGTCGAGATCGGCTTTGGACCGCGGTAACCCGCCATGGCCAGCTTTTCGGCGACCTTGGGATCTTCGAGCAGGGTCTTCAGGTTCAGTTTTTCGACCAGCGCCTTGTAAGGGCTGGTGTCCTGATGGCGAAGCGACCCTCCGGCCGACACTGTCTGGCGCGACATCCGGCGCAGCTCTTCGCGGCGCTGGCCGACCGCCTTCATGCGCTTTTCCAGCTGCTCGTCGACCACCATGCCCTTCATCAGGGTCATGATCGATATGGCGGCCAGTATCGCCACGCCTCCTGCGATCAGGGTCGAGGGCGTCATGATAAATTGCGCGAGTTCCGTAAGGCCCATGACGCCCGCCTACATCTTGAAATTGATCATCTTGCGCATCGCCAGAATGCCGAGGCTCATCCACACCACGCCGCCGAGCCGCATCAGCTGACCGCGGGGATCGGTGACCA
>CBIHPL010000256.1:0-5639 GCA_966212005.1 uncultured Asticcacaulis sp. | reverse complement strand
GTGGCCTTAATCATAACACCTCCCCGCCACATTGTCAGCATTTTTGACATAGGTGTCAATATACCTGCGTTTTTCGAATTTCCCCTTTCAGGAGAAGACTTAGCGCGAGTCCGGGCGGCACTTCGCGGCAATTTCAGTTGTCACTTTTCGCGTGATGGTCTATCGCGCCCGCATGACCGAGAACGCAGACAACACCTTCCGCCCCGAAGCCCGCAGCCCACGCGGCTTCATCGACAAGCGCAACGCGCAGATCGCCATCGAACGCCGTCTTATCGAAACGGTGTCGAAGGTCTACGAGTCCTTCGGCTTCGAAGCCCTGCAAACACCCGCCTTCGAGTACGCCGATGCGCTCGGCAAGTTCCTGCCGGACTCCGACCGGCCGAACGTCGGTGTTTTCGCGTTGCAGGACGACGACGATCAGTGGATGGCGCTGCGCTACGACCTGACCGCTCCGCTGGCGCGCTTCGCCGCCCAGAACTGGGAAACCCTGCCGAAGCCCTACCGCCGCTATGCCTACGGTCCGGTGTGGCGCAACGAAAAGCCTGGTCCCGGGCGCCTGCGCGAATTCATGCAATGCGACGCCGACATTGTCGGCACCGATCGCCCCGAAGCCGATGCCGAAGTCATTGCCCTGGCCGTCGCCGGTTTCAAGGCGCTGGATATCCCGACGCGCATCCGCATCAATAACCGCAAGCTGCTGAACGGTCTCCTCACCTCGCTGGGCGTCGTCGATCCCGTGCAGCAACTGGGCGTGCTGCGCGCCATCGACAAGCTCGACCGCTTTGGCCTGCCTGGCGTGGAATTGCTTCTGGGCGCCGGACGCAAGGATGAAAGCGGCGACTTCACCAAGGGCGCCGGCCTGCCGTCCTCCGCGATCCAGCCCGTGCTCGACTTCGTGTCGGCCGGCGGCGCGGACACGCGTTCGGAAGTCCTCAACCGGCTGGCCAATGTACTGGCCAACTCAGCTGAAGGCCTGGCCGGCGTCGAGGACCTTGGCCGCATCGGGACGGCGCTGGCCGCCATGGGCGTCGACGAAGCCGGAGCGGTCTTCGATCCCGGCATTGTGCGCGGCCTGGAATACTATACGGGCCCCGTCTTCGAAGCCGAGCTGCTGCTGGAAACGCGCGACGAAAAGGGCAACCTGGTGCAGTTCGGCAGCGTCGGCGGCGGCGGACGCTACGACGATCTGGTGGCGCGCTTTACCGGCGAAAAAACCCCGGCGACCGGCTTCTCGTTCGGGGTGTCACGTCTGGCGGCCGCCCTGGCCCTGGCCGGCGACGACAAAACTATCCGCGCACGCGGCCCCGTGGTTATCATCGCCTTCTCGGACAGCGACATGGGCGAGTACTTCAAGCTGGCCGCCGAGATTCGCGCGGCTGGCATTCCGGCCGAAGTTTACGTCGGCCGTTCGGGTATGAAAGCCCAGATGAAATATGCCGATCGCCGCACCTCCCCGGCCGCCGTCATGCTGGGCGGCGATGAGTTGGCAAATGGAACAGTGACCATCAAGGATCTGGATGCCGGACGACAGGCAGCGTTACAAATAAGTGACAATCAGCAATGGCGCGAGGCCCGTCCCGGACAGGTCACATTGCCTCGCCAGGAAGCCATCAACCACCTGAAATCTATAGTGAATATGGCCTGACAACGTTGTCAAAATATAGACATATCCGGACACGGTTTTGCGTATCGTTTGCACAGTCGGAAAAAACTGCAAAAAATTTTGACACAATCTTATAAAATGAGTTGACCGCCTTTCAGAAACCCGGCTATATCCCCGTCATGAGAACGGAACCTCCCCCGAAGAGAGAGGTCAGTTCCAGCGTTTCGGGGAGGAAACGCTCGCTTTAAAAACAAAGAAGCCCGCCAGGTCATTATCCCCCCTGAGCGGGCTTTTTCTTGTCCGAGAATTTGACACGAAACTGACATCGGTGTCAGTTAATGGCGCGTTAAGCGTAAGCCTGAAATCGCAATTTCCGGCTTACGCAGAGTGTCGGCGATGCTCAGGGCCGGTTGACGTCGCAGGCCACGACCGGCGGCTGCGCCTGGGCCGTTTTGATGATGCCGAAATAGGTCTTGCAATGAATCAGGTCATCGCGCGCCCCCACTTCGGCGGCCGAAAAGATAATGACCATGACCTGTGGGTCGCCATTGATCGCACCGAGCTTGCCGGCGTCGAAATTCGTAGCCGGCAGGTGGACTTTGGTGGCGCCGGGCGCCATGCCGATCTGTTCATAGCCCAGCTTGATGCGCCCCTGGGCATTGGCCTGGGCGCGCGTCTCCGGCCTGGGCCGTCCGAAGTATGAGGCGGCAACGACGAAATGGCTGTTCTTCGCCTTCATGAGCTCGGCGGCCGCGGGCGTGACCTCAAGCGTCATGTCGAAGGCATAGGGCGATGGCCCGCCGGGCTTCTGCTCACACTGGCCGAGCAGGATTATCAGCGGCAGGACCGCCAGAGCTTTCAGGACTTTCATATAACCTCCCCCAGGGCAATGTCCGGACAAGCATGCGGCGGCATCCGTTGGACATTGCGGCTGTACATAACAGGGTAAGGTGTAACAGGTGAGCGCGGCTTGTCAAAGCCGGTGGTCCCGGTACAAAATCTACAGATCGATATCCAGCTTGCGCGCCAGCGACAGTATCTCGCTGCGCAGACTGCCGTTGGAACTGCTCATCAGCTTGTTGATGGCCTTGAACGCCGCGTCGCGATCGCAGGACAGGATCATGCGCTTGACCTGGCCGAGGCCCGCGGGCGGCATGGACAGGCGGTTGAAGCCGAGCGCGATCAGTACGAAAGCCTCCAGCGGCTTGCCGGCGATTTCACCGCAGATCGACACCGGCGTGCCCGACTCCTCGGCGGCGCGCTGTATGCTGGCAAGCGCCCGCAGGAAGGGCGGCGACAAGGCGTCGTAGCGCTCACTCATCTTCGGATTGGTGCGGTCGGCGGCGAACAGGTACTGGGTCAGGTCGTTGGTGCCGACGCTGGCGAAGTCGACCAGCGGCAACAGGGCGTCGAGATGCCAGAGCAGCGACGGGCACTCGATCATGGCGCCGACACGCAGTAGCGACGGCAGCGGGCGTCCGCGGCGCTTGGCCCAGGCCACTTCGATGTCGACCATTTCGCGCGCGGTACGGAACTCGTCGATCGAGGCAACCATCGGAAACATGATGCGCAGTTCGCGGCCCTTGGCCGCGGTCAGAAGCGCGCGCACCTGCATGCGCAGCAGCGCCGGACGGTCGAGGCCCATGCGGATGGCGCGCCAGCCGAGCGCCGGGTTTTCCTCGCGCTCCATCTCCATATAGGGCAGTATCTTGTCGCCGCCGAGATCGAGCGTGCGGAAGGTGACCGGGCGGTCGCCGGCCCCGTCCATAATGCGCTGGTAGAGGTCGGTCTGGCGCTTGAGGCGCGGCAGGTCCTCCGACACCATGAACTGGAATTCGGTGCGGAAGAGACCAATGCCTTCGGCGCCAACCTCGTTCATGATGTCGATATCGAATTCGAGACCGGCATTCATCAGCAAGGTCACGCGCTGGCCGTCCTTGGTGACGGCCGGCACATCCTTGATGCGCGAAAATTCGGCGCGCTGCTGGGTGCGGACGTCGATCCGGGCCAGCGCCGCGCCGATGATGTCGGGACGTGGACGCAGGTAGGCTTCGCCGGTTTCGCCGTCAACAATGACCGGATCACCCTGGTTGACCTTGTCGCGCAGATTTTGCAGGCGGCCGACACACGGGATCTGCAGGGCTCTGGCGACGATGGCGGCATGGTTCGACGCCGAGCCTTCTTCAAGCAGGATGCCTTTCAATCGCGTCCGGTCGTATTCCAGCAGGTCGGCAGGTCCAAGGTCGCGCGCTACCAGGATCGATTCATCGGGGATGTCGCGCGCCGTCGTATTCTTGCCGGCCAGGACGCGCAGCAACCGGTTGCCCAGGTCTTCGAGGTCGTGGACGCGTTCGCGCAGATAAGCATCGCGGGCATTATTGAGACGTGCGCGCTGTTCGTTGCGGACGCGCTCTACGGCGGCTTCGGCGGTCAGGCCGTTGCGCACGGCATCGATCAGATTGCGCGTCCAGCCACGGTCGTGGGCGAACATGCGGTAGGTTTCCAGCACATCGAAGGTCGGCCCCGCCAGACCATGCTGGCCTTCGAACATCTCGTCGATCTGTTCGCGCAGGGTATTTATCGCCGCCAGGAGGCGCTTTTCCTCGGCGACCGGGTCGTCGGTCAAAAGGTGCTCGGGCGTCACCGGCACGTCGTGGAGGACCACCACACCGATCGCCAGGCCGTCAGCGAAGATCGAGCCTTTCAGCCGCTCCGGACGGCTTGGGGCCAGTTCGATGTCCTTGAGTTCCTCGAGGCCGACCAGTTCGCCGGCCGTGACGATTTCCGCCAGCACCATGGCGATGATCTGGAGGTCCTCGACCTCCTCTTCCTCATAGCCACGCGCGGCCTTGTTCTGCACGACAAGAACGCCGATCGTCCGGCCGCCGCGCAGCAGCGGCACGCCCAGAAAGGAACGGAACGGATCTTCACCGGTTTCCGGACGATAGGAGAAGCTCGGGTGGTCGGGCGCATCCATCAGGTTCAATGGTGCGCCGACGCGGGCGACTTCGCCGACCAGACCTTCGGACAGGCGCATGCGCGTCTTATGGACCGCGTCGCGGTTCAGGCCTTCGGTCGCGAACAGTTCCAGTTCTTCGGAGGTGCGGCGCAGGTAGATCGAACAAACTTCCGCGACCATGCTGGAGGCGATGATGCGAACGACGGCATCGAGCCGCGCCTGGGCGGACTGATCGTCCTCCATGATTTCGCGGATTTGCCGCAGCAATCCGCGCTGGCCACGCACCGGACCTTGCTTCGTCACCAACTCGTACCCCTCTCGCCGTGCCATCCCGGGCGTTGTCATTGTCCGCCGGTTTCGCCGCGCTGTCTAGCCATGTGCCGTCCCATCCGGCAACTCACGAAAGGGTTATAATCACAATGGTTTAACAGTCCGATACAATCAGCAGAAAGCCCCGACGGGCGCCGGGGCCTTCAAGCCGCATGAACCGCTGCCCTATGCCGCGCGCAAATCCTTGATAAAGGCCTGCACTTCGGCCTGCAGATCACCGGCCTGTTGCGTCAGGCTGGCCGACAGGCCCATCAGTTGTGTGGAAGCCTCGCCGGTCATTTCCGCCGCCCGGCCGACACCCAGGATGTTTTCCGTCACCTGACCCGTGCCTTCGGCGGCGCGAGCCGTGTTCGAAGCAATTTCGCTGGTGGCGGCGCCCTGCTGCTCTACGGCAGAGGCGACGTGGGTGGAAATGGCGCGAATATCGCTGATGGTCGCAACGATGTGCGAGATCGATTCGACCGTGCGCCCCGTAGCCGACTGGATTTCCGCCACCTTGCGGCTGATGTCCTCGGTCGCCCGCGCCGTCTGGGTCGCCAGTTGCTTGACCTCCGACGCCACGACGGCAAAGCCCCTGCCAGCTTCGCCCGCACGGGCGGCTTCAATGGTGGCGTTGAGCGCCAGCAGGTTGGTCTGTGAGGCGATCGACTGGATCAGGCTGACGACCGCGCTGATCCCTTCTGCCGCCTGCGACAGCGAGCGGATTTCGATTTCGGTGCGCTCGGCTTCACCGGACGCGTCAGCGGC
>CBIHPL010000255.1:0-5664 GCA_966212005.1 uncultured Asticcacaulis sp. | reverse complement strand
AGGCTGATGTACGGCCTGGCCGACATCCCCGGTCTCGACCGCCTGCGCTATACGACCTCGCACCCCAACGACATGGGCGACGACCTGATCAACGCCCACCGCGACCTGCCGGCCCTCATGCCCTACCTGCACCTGCCGGTGCAGTCGGGCTCGGACAAAATCCTGCGCGCCATGAACCGCAAGCACGGCCGTCAGGCCTATATCGACCTGATCGCCCGTATCAAGGATGCCCGCCCGGACCTGGCTTTGTCGGGTGACTTTATCGTCGGCTTTCCGGGCGAGACCGACAAGGATTTCGAAGACACGCTCGATCTGGTCCGTCAGGTCGGCCACGCCTCGGCATTTTCGTTCAAGTACTCGCCGCGTCCCGGTACGCCGGCGGCTTCAATGCCCAATCAGGTCGAAGCCCACGTGGCGGACGAACGTCTGCAACGCCTCAATGCGCTGATCATCGAACAGCAGCAGGCGTTCAAGGAAGGCCTGGTTGGCCAGACCCTGCCGATCCTGTTCGAAAAAAAGGGCCGCTACGGTCGCCAGGCGATCGGACGCTCCCCATATCTGCAATCGGTCTATGTCGAAGACGCAGATCATCTCATGGGCCAGATCGTGCCGGTTAAAATCGTGGCGAATGGCAACAACTCTCTTCAGGGCGCGCTGGTCGCGTCCGCGATGGCTTGATGGCTGTAACCAAAGAAGATTTTATCGCCCTGTCCGACGCCTGCGTCCTGGCCATTGTCGGACCCAGCGAACGCTACCTCGCCATGGTCGAAGGGGCTTTCAAGGTCCTGGTTGAAATGCCGGGTGGCGGCCTGATCGTGTCCGGCGATCCGCGCGCGCGCCTGAAGGCCAAGTCGGTGATCGTGGCCCTGGCCGAACTCTACGACCAAGGTGTCGACATCACCGAGGTCGATGTCCGTCAGCTGATCGAACAGCCGCTGGCTGGCGAAGGAGACGCAAACCAGCCCTCTCCCCAGAACGATTCCCGCGGCACGGTCGTCATGGGCCGCCGCGGCGCCATCGCCGCCAAGACCGCCGGCCAGTCCGCCTATCTTAAAGAGCTGGCCGGCAAGGATCTGGTCTTCGCGCTTGGGCCGGCGGGTTCGGGCAAGACCTTCCTGGCGGTGGCGCATGGCGTGTCGCTGCTGCTGAAAGGCCGGGTCGACAAGCTGATCATAACCCGCCCGGCCGTCGAAGCCGGCGAGCGCCTTGGCTTTCTGCCGGGTGACTTGAATGAGAAGATCGACCCTTATCTGACGCCGATCTGGGGCGCTTTGGACGACATTCTCGGACCACAGACCCTGGCCAAGAAGCGCGAGACCAAGGAGATCGAGGTCGCGCCGCTGGCCTATATGCGTGGCCGTACCCTGTCCTACGCCTATGTCATTATCGACGAGGCGCAGAACACGACGCGCATGCAGATGAAGATGATCCTGACTCGTCTCGGCGAAGGTTCCAAGATGGTCGTCACCGGCGACCCGTCGCAAATCGACCTGCCCAATCGCAACGATTCCGGCCTGACCCACGCCATGGGGCTGCTTGGCACCTTGAAAGGGGTCGGTGTTGCCGAGCTGACGGCCGAGGATATCGTCCGCCACGAACTGGTCGCGCGCATCGTTCGCGCCTATGATAACGAACACAAGAATGCTTTTGGAGCCGCCGGCTGATGGAGCCGCTTATAGATATAGAGGTCGAGGACGAGCGCTGGCTGGATACCCTGCCGGACGTGAGCGAGATCGTTGAAACCGGCATTGCCGCCGCATTGAAAGCCGCGAAGTTCAAGGAGCAGGCCGACGTCGTGGTCCTTCTTTGCGACGATGCGGAGATGAAGCAGCTCAATGCCGAGTACCGCAACAAGGACAAGGCCACCAACGTCCTGAGTTTCCCGGCGCCCAAGTCGATGCGCGTCAAGGGCGTGCTCGAACACCTGGGCGACATGGCGCTGGGCTATGAAACCTGCGTCCGCGAAGCCAGGGAGCAGGACAAACCACTTAAAAATCACGTGATGCACCTTGCCGTCCATGGCGCTTTGCATTTGCTTGGCTATGATCACATGAATGATGGCGAGGCTGAAACCATGGAAGCGCTTGAACGCGACATTCTGGCGGAGTTAGGCGTACCCGATCCCTACGCGCAGGATCAGGCACATGGCTGATAAGGATCGACAGGCGGGAAGTTTCAATCCGTTGTCCTGGTTCAATTTCGCCAATAAGCATCCGGACGGTTCCGCGGGTGCCGCCGCCGCGGTGTAAGACCGGGCGGCGACCAGCGACCTGATCACCCATGCCCGGGAATTCCAGAGCCTGACGGTTGCCGATGTCATGACGCCTCGCGTCGATATCGTCTCGGTCGATCTGTCCGCGACGCTTGCGGATGTGGTCAGCCTGTGCGTTGAAAGCGAGCATTCGCGTCTGCCCATCTATCGTGAGACGCTCGACGATCCCGTAGGTGTCCTGCATATCAAGGACGTTTTGAAACTGCTGGCTCCGGAGCCGGGGCGCTCGGCACCGAACTGGGCCGAGCCGGTGCTGCATCGCCTGCGCCGCGAAGTGCTTTACGTACCGTCCTCCATGACCGCGGCAGAACTGTTGTTGCGCATGAAGGCGCAACGGACGCACATGGCGCTGGTTATCGACGAATTCGGCGGCACCGACGGTCTTGTCACCATGGAAGACCTGGTCGAGGCCGTCGTCGGCGACATCGACGACGAGTACGATGAGGCGTCGGAAGAGGACATCCGTCGTATGCCGGGCGGGCAGATCGAAGCGGACGGCCGGGTCGAACTGAGTACGCTGGAAGACAAGCTGGGTCTCGACCTGGTGCCGGAGGATTCCGAAGAGGAAGTCGATACGCTGGCGGGCCTGGTGACCGTTCTCGCCGGCCGCGTGCCGCAACGCGGTGAGGTGGTGCCCTATCCCCAGGCCGGCTATGATATAGAGGTCGTCGATGCCGACGCCCGTCGCATCAAGAAGCTGCGGCTGCACAAACGCACCACGACCGCGGAAGATCTTCAGCCTGCGGATGATTGAACGCGCGCGCGCCTGGCTCGGTGGTTCGACCGCCGCCCGTATCCGGGGCGAAGTCGCGAAGTTGCGCCAAAGGCCTCGTATTCTGGCGGCGGCATCTGGCGTCCTGATTGCCCTGGCCCAGCCACCCTTTGGCTTTCTTCCGGGACTTCTGGGCTATGCGCTCCTTCTCTTCGTTCTTGAGCAGGATTTTGGCGCGCGACCGCGCCGGGGCATTTTCTTTGCCGGCTGGCTGGCTGGGTTCTGCTACTTTTTTGTCAGCTGTTTCTGGGTGGCGGAAGCCTTCCTGGTCGATGCCGCCACCTATGGCTGGATGGCGCCGTTTGCCGCGACCCTGCTGCCGTCGGGCATTGGTCTGTTCTGGGGCGCGTTTGCGCTCCTGTATCACCGTTTCCGCTCGGACGGCGCTCATCGTTTCCTCCTGTTCACCGGTCTGTTTTGCCTGTTCGAGGTCCTGCGCGGTACCGTATTGTCCGGCTTTCCCTGGAATCCGGCGGGTTCGACCTGGAAGGTCGGCGGCGCCATGTCGCAGATGGCCGCCTATGTCGGCGTCTATGGCTTGAGCTTTATAACGGTCCTGATCTTTTCCAGTGTGGCGGTCGTCCGCCCCGCCAAGGGCATGAAAGGTTTCTGGCCGGTTATTTTCGGCGCCGGGCTCTGGGCGGCCTGCTCCGTTGCCGGCGAGGTTCGTCTTAAGGCAACGGTAGTGCAACCGTCCGGACTGGTGGTGCGTGTCGTCCAGCCGAGCGTCGGCCAGCGGGCGAAATGGACGCGTGGTACCTTTGACAAGATATTCTCAGACTACGTCGCCATGACCCGGGCGCCGGCAAAGCCCGGCGGCGGGAAGGTGATCTGGCCTGAAAAGACACCGGTCGAACTGATAGATGCGCCTCTGCTGCAGGATGCTCACGCGCCCAGCATCGTCATATGGCCGGAAGGCGCCCTGCCATCGACGGCAAACGACCTGTTCGCCTACGACTCGTGGACCGAACCTGTGCTGTCAAACATGCTCCGCGACAATCAGTCGCTGATCATGGGAGTGACACGGCAGGAAGTTCAAATGGACGGCCGCTTGCTATGGCGCAACTCCATGCTCGTTGCTCACCAGGCAGAACAACAAATGATTGTAGATGGTGTATACAACAAGTATAAGTTGGTTCCTTTCGGCGAATTTACGCCGGTCGCACCGGTACTGAACGCCCTGGGCTTCAGCGCCCTTACGCATTTCGACGACAGTTTCACGCCGGGCGAACGTACAAGACCTGTACAGTTCGCTTCGATCCCGCGTTTTCTGCCCCTTATTTGTTACGAAGGCATATTCCCTAGCCTGGATATGACTTCCTATGCCGGTGACAACGACCCAAGGCGACCACACTGGATTGTGAACATTTCGAACGATGCCTGGTTCGGCCCGACAACAGGTCCGCGTCAGCATCTAAATCTTGCCAGTTATCGCGCAATAGAAGAAGGACTTCCCATGATAAGATCAACCCCAACGGGAATATCCGTATTGGTTGATCCTCTGGGTAGGGCAGTTCAGGGAAATAGTCTCGCAACAGGTGAACGTGGCTACATGGATGTGATTATTCCAAACCGTGTAAATCATACCCCATACTCAACCATGCGTTTTGGTGTTCTGATTTGGTTGTATCTTTTTCCCTTGATTGTTTTTACTTTTGATACTTTTCTACGCCGGGCTAAAAAGGGCGGTGCGCCTTTTTTAGATCGATAGGGTAAGCGTATTTGCGCAAACGATTTCATAAACATGTTTCGTTATATTCCTGACATGTGCTGTTGAGTAGTTGGCGCATTAACTAACAATGACAAAAAAGTAGAGGCAAAGTTGGACGACAATTTAAAGACGGACCGTAGCCCCAATCCCGTGGATTTGCATGTTGGTGCGCGCGTCAGGATGAGGCGTAAATTTCTGGGTATGAGTCAGGAAGGTCTTGCCGAGACTATAGATCTTACTTTTCAGCAAGTTCAGAAGTACGAACGTGGTTCCAATCGTATCAGTGCTTCGAAACTCTACGAAATTGCTCGGGCATTAAAAGCCCCGGTTGCCTACTTCTTTGAAGGCTATGGCCAGACGGAAGCGGTAGAAGGTTTCTCGGAATCCGAATCCGAACAGTTCGTACATGGATTTCTGATGACGACCGAAGGCATCGAACTGGCGGAAGCTTTTCCGCGCATCAAATCGGCCAAGCTGCGTCGCCGTGTGCTTGAGCTGGTTCGCTCGCTTGCCGAAGATGACGACGCCTGAGGCGCCCTGCATCTGATGTGATGACCCCGCGAACCGCGCGGGGCCAATCATTGTGTCTGCTATCCAGCGCAATATCAGCTTGATCATATAAACATATCTTTATATGGTTATGAAGTACGGGAAGGGCCCGTATTTCAGAGAGCGCCGATTATGCGACCTTCCTATATCTTCACTTCCGAGAGCGTTTCCGAAGGTCACCCCGACAAGGTTGCCGACCGAATTTCCGACGTCGTCGTCGACGCCTTCCTGAGCCGCGATGCCGAGGCGCGCGTGGCGTGTGAGACCCTGGTCACCACAAATCGCATCGTTCTGGCTGGTGAGGTCCGCGCCGGCGACGACCAGATCAGCGACATTATCGGCGGTCTTGAGGACAAGGTG
>CBIHPL010000254.1:0-5684 GCA_966212005.1 uncultured Asticcacaulis sp. | reverse complement strand
CCTGCCGTCGTCAGTTTCGCGCTCAAGCCCGCGCAGTCGGCTTCCAACATGCCGCCGCCGCAGATCACGGCGCTCAATCCTTATGCCAGGCCGATTCCCAAGGACGACGCCGTTGTTGAGGTTCCGCGCCCCAAGGCCGTGGATCTGTCGGGCGCAGCGCCGGGCAGCGACAGCCTGAACTGGCGTGAACAGCTTCAGCGGCCGCTGCCCCCGGGCTATCAGGCCTCACAGCCCGCGCCTGCGCAGCCCGCTGCGGTACAACCGGCGCAGGCGGCGCAGTACGCCGATGCGTTCGAAGACACATTCGGCGCCGACAGCGACTGGACCAATGACGACGGCCGTGTTGCCCTGACGGTCGACGAGGCGGGCGATGACGGCGCGTCGTGGTGGAAGATGATCCGCTCGACCTTTTGGTGGATATTGTTCAGTGCGCTGGGCCTGGCCTGCCTCGGCTTTGCCGCGGCGACCTATTACCGCGCGCGGTTCGATCCCAATGTCGCCCGCATGCTGGGCGGGGAAGCGGACCTGACCCTTATTTCCATTCTCTCCGCCGCCGGTGGCATCCTGTTCGTATGCATATCGGTCTGGCTGATCATGAAGCGCCTCGGGGGGCTAAAAGATTAAGTCCCTGCACTATAAAGCGAAAAAGGAGGGCGCCGCCCTCCTTTTTTTTGCCTGGATGATTACCCGTCATTGGCCTTGTCGACTTTCGGCAGCGGCTGACGGTCGGCTTTTGACGCCGGCTTGACGGTTTTTTGCCGCTCCGGAGGCCGTTCGGGAACCTGCTGGGCGGTCTGCGCGAAGGTGTCATCCGGGGTGAAGGCCGGGATATTGGGCTGGATGCTGCGCCCGGTCTTGCGCAATGTGGTCACCGGGCAGTCGAGTTGCGCCAGGGCATGGACCGTCGTCTGGTAGCCGTTCTCGACCGCCTTGTCGTAAGCCTTCCAGTCGCGGATTTCGACGCCTTCCGGCTCAGGGATAATCAGCAGGTCGGTGGCGGCGCGCGACTGCGCCAGGTCGGCGGCCGTGGTAATGGTGGCGGATCGCATCATGACGGAGACGATTGGCGGACCGCGGCGCCAGTCGCCGCGCGCGAACCAAGAGGTCAGTTTCTTGGGCACGGACAGCGCTCTTGGGTCGACGCCGCGCGCCCGCGTGACATCGACTCCGATCACGGTTCCCAGGTGCGTATTGCGCATCATGGTGGCCGGGAAGGAGCGCATGACCGCACCGTCAACCAGCACTTCATTGTCCTGGACAACGGGTGGAAGCACGCCCGGCAGCGAGATCGAGGCCCGCAGGGCGTCGCGCAAACGTCCCGTCTTATGGACTTTCAGCGTACCCGACGTCAGGTTCGACGACAGGCAGAAATAGGGCAGGGGCATGTCTTCGATCATGATCTCGCCGAAGTGCTTTTCCAGCCGCTCGTCGACCTTCTTGCCCGAAGTCATGGCGATAAACGGAAAGGCGATGTCGTCGAGCGGAGACGAGTCGACAAAGGCGTCGCGCATGCGGCGTTCGATCTCGTCGTCGTCCCATTGCATGGCCAGGCAGGCGGACAGGATGGCGCCCATGGACGATCCGCAGACGAAGTCGACGGGAATGTGGGCCTCGCGCAGGGCCTGGATAGCGCCAATCTGAGCGAAGGCGCGGGCTCCGCCGCCGGAAAAGACGACGCCGATACTGTGGCCGGTGATGATGCGCGCCAGCCGGGAAATATCCGCCACGTCATGCGGATGAGCATGGAACCAGCGATTGGGCTTTATGGCGTCCAGCCAGGCTTTTGTACGGCCAGGGGTATGTGCCTTGGCAATGCCGTCCGGATACAGCAGGAGCAGGTCGGGGGCGCGGTGAAGCATCGACTTCTCGCCCTCGGTCTGCCACAGGTCCGGCCTGGTTTCGGCGTCGGCGACCAGAAAGACGTGGTCGACCTGTCGCGCGCTCAACAGGCGCCAGTGGCTTTCGTGCTTTTCCGCCACGTGTAGGACGAAATCGTTTTCCGCTTCGATCCGCGAAAAGGCTTCCGGAGTTGTACCGTGAAAGCCCCGGTCGAGAACCGTCACCTTGTAACCCAGGGCGCGGACCTGGGTCGCCACGCGCTCCACCATCGGATGGATGCTGGCTTCGCACAGGCTGAAAAAGGCGAAGACGTTGGGCGTGACATTGGGCAGTGTGCGCCGCGCCCGGTCGATGATCTTGCGCGACAGGGCCAGAAGCAGGTCGGGGCGCGAATCGATGGCCTTGAGGAAATCTTCGCGCGGCATGGCCAAAAGGTCGGAGTCGCGCAGGGCCATGACGCTGGAGGTATGATACGTCCCGGCGATCAGCGACATTTCGCCGACGGGTTCGCCGGGGCGGATAATGCCGATCAGGCTTTGCTCGTCGGCGTCTTCGTCGTGACGAAAAACGCCCAGGCGGCCGGAGCGCAGGAGATACAGGTGATCCGATTCGTCGCCGGCGCTGAACAGCCGCGAGCCGCCGGGCAGGGAAATCAGGCTGGCGCCTTCGCCAAGGGATGTGCCGAACAGGCTTTCAAGCGCCTCTTGCAGCGACGATTCTGTTTTGATCTCGTTCATGCGTTTCACTAAAGCAGCCTATGCGGCGGACGGATATGTAAACGATACGTTTTCATATGCGTCCGCCGCGCGTCATCCTATATAGGTTGCGCCCGAATTCGCTTCCAAAGGTTTAAGGCGGTTAACTGTGAGTGATATCCATATTGTCAAATTGTGTGTCGGTGCCGACAGTGTGGAGGACCTGCTGAGATGGGAACAGGCGAGGGGAGCGGTTTCCTATATTCACACCCGCAACCGGCCAACCCGCTATGAGGAGTTGCTGAACGGCGGATCGCTCTATTGGGTGATCAAGGGATCGATCCTGTGCCGGCGCGAAATCGTGTCCTTCGACGCGGCCGACGACAAGGACAATCCCCACTGGCTGATCGGACTGAATACGAAACATATCGCGACGGAGGCGCAGCCGCGCCGGCCTTTCCAGGGCTGGCGGTACCTCAAGGCCGCGGATGTCCCGCGTGACATCTCGGAAACCGAACAGGACATGCCGCCGGAACTGGCCAGGGCGCTCAGGGAAGCCGGGGTGTGGTAGCTTTCGTGAACGGGCTCACACTGCGATATTATCAATAAGACGGGTCTTGCCGAGCCACAGGGCGGCGAGCAGGCGCTGCGCAGTGGTTTCCGGAGTGATGTTTCCCAGGGTGTCGGCGTCGCGCAGCGCTATATAATCGATCTTTCCGAAGCCTGCCGCCGTCAATTCGGACTTTGCTGTTTCGATGGCTGAGGCCTTGTCGGCGCTGGTCCTGATTCGCTGCAAAGCTTCATGAAGCTTCGGTGCAATGACGCGTTCCTCGGCGCTGAGGTAGGCATTACGTGAGGACAAGGCCAGGCCGTCGCCTTCGCGCAGTGTCGGATGTCCGATGATGTCGATATCGATGTCCAGGTCGCGCACCATGGCGCGGATGACCGCCAGCTGCTGATAGTCCTTCTCGCCGAAGACGGCGACATCGGGCTGGACCTGGTTAAACAGTTTGGACACGACGGTCGCCACGCCTGAAAAGAACTGCGGCCGGAAGTCGGTTTCAAGGCCAAGCGCCGGGCCGGCCATTTCGATCCGGCTGACGAAACCCTTCGGATAAAGGACGTCCGGCGTCGGCAGATAAACCAGGTCGCATCCGACGCTTTCCAGCAAGGCCAGGTCGGCGGCCTCCTGTCGCGGATAGCGGTCGAGGTCTTCGGTCGGGGCAAATTGCAGAGGGTTGACGAAAATCGACACCGTCACCACATCGCAAAGTGACCGGGCATGACGCACCAGCGCAAGATGCCCTTCGTGCAGCGCGCCCATTGTGGGAACGAAACCGACCTTTCCGCCCGACCGCCTCAATCGTGCCACCTGTTGGCGCAATTCTGGCAGGGTGCGTGCCGTAGCGGGGGCCTGGCGCGTTTGTGAAGGCGTGTTTTTGTTGAGCTGAGTGTCCGGCATCGCGGAATCCGACGTCTTAACCATTTTTTCTAACGCCGATTTAAAGGCGACATGGAACACTCGTGTGTATGACTGACCTTGTGCCCCTTCGTAAAGTGATATTTGTGTGCGCTGCACTATTGGGTGCCGCCGGCCTGACCGGCTGCGACAACCGTGCGCAGAACAAGATGTGGGCGCACATTCAGGCGATCGAAGTCGATGCGCGCGGTCACCAGGAGGAACCGGCCGATCCGGGCAAGTTGTCGGCCAGGGATCTGTCGCTGGCCGTAAAGACAGCGAAGGACCTGACCGTCAATGACGACGGCCTGTTTGACCGAAAGCGCGACACCAGGCTGCAGATCGATGTCGTCGATCCGCTCGACGTTCCGCGTCCGGAAGGTACGCCGCTCGACGCCCGTCCGTCGGGTGTCGTTTTCGACCTTGCCGAGGTGGCCCGTCAGTTGCCTGATATTCCGGTGGCTGATGTGGCGCGCGACGCAGTCAAGGCCAGTGCCGTGGTCACCGCGCCGGCGGTTGCCGCCCAGGCCGCGGCGCCTGAGGCTGCGGCGAAAGTGGCGGCGGTCCAGCGAATCCAGGTCGGATCGTTCGGCACCTTGCTGGCCGCGCAACAAGCGTGGGAAGACCTGCGCGATACCCATCCGGCCGTCGCGAAACTCAAGCCATCCTATGAGAAGGTGACAACGGGGTCCGGCAAGTCGATGGTACGGCTGAAGGTCGGGCCGGTGAAAAGCGATGCCCAGGCGCGCGACCTGTGCGATGCCCTGGACGTCCGCGACAGCTGGTGCGCACGCGCCGGATAAGTTTCCTTGCATGGGTGCTGCCGAATCCCTTCTGTGACGATATAGTCGCCGGGAGGATGCCCGCGCCATGACACCAAGCCCCGCCCATCGGATTGTTCTGGATACGGCCAGCCGTATGGTGCCGCGCGTCTTCGCCGTGCTCATCTTCCTGGCCGGGGCGCTCCTGCTCATCGCCGACTTCGCGCCGATCAATCCGGCCGCGATGCCGTTGATTCGACGCTGGTTGCCGCTTGTCCTCGTTGAGCTTTCGCACGCCTTCGCCGCCGCCATAGGTGTGCTGATGCTGTTCCTGGCGCGTGGATTGTGGGAACGGATCGATTCCGCCTGGTACGGGGCCATGGGTCTGTTCTGGCTCGGGGCCTTGCTCAGCCTGACGCGTGAACTGGCGGTGGTGCCGGCGATCGCCATGGCGGCGTGCGGCCTGCTGCTGCTGCCGTGCCACCGCGCATTCAACCGCCGCTCCAGCCTGCTGACCATGGCGGTCAATCCGCTGTGGATCGTCGTGACCATGGCAACGCTTGCGGCCATCGTCTGGACGGGGTTCTATCTCTATAAACACATACCATACGCCCACACCCTGTGGAGCGACTTCGCCTACCACGGCAACGCCTCACGCTTCCTGCGCGGGCTGGTGATCGTCGGTGTGACCATCGCGGTCTTCATGCTCTATCGCCTGTTCGGCATAGCGCGCTGGCTGCCGCCGCTGCCGGACGACGGCGACACCGAGCGCATCCGGCAGGTCATTGCCCACGCCACCCATCCGCAGGCATGGCTGGCCCTGCTGCGCGACAAGCACATTCTCTGGAACGACGACCGCACGGCGTTTCTGATGTACGGCGCGTCCGGACGGCAATGGGTTGTTATGGGCGAGCCGGTTGGAGACGCCAG
>CBIHPL010000253.1:0-5689 GCA_966212005.1 uncultured Asticcacaulis sp. | reverse complement strand
CGCGGAGGGCGCGCAAAACTGCGCGGGGCGCACAAAGGCAAACAGTTCCAGCACGTCGAAATGGCCGGCTTCACGGTGGCCACGGTTGGCGAAGAGCCGGTTGCGCACCAGCGGTGCATTGGCGACGATCAGCGGTTTACGGCCCCAAAGTTCACGCAGTTCCGGCATGGACACGGCACGCGCCACAACGCCGTCACCCACATGCGGATGAACGGCGGAAAAACCCAGGGCCTGGTCGGGAATATGGGCACGCCACCAGACACCGGATGACTGCGACAGGATGACATCTTCGCTCACAGTGGCTGTTTATCCTGCCGCGCGCGCCGGGCCAAGACGAGAGTGCAGAAAGTCTGCTTAGGGTCCGTTTTCTAGCCGCGGCTGGCTGCCGAGGTCTCGCCGCCCGCGTCTTCGCCCAGCGGAACAAAGGCGGCCGCTTCGGCCTCCGCCTTGGTGCGCTGCTCAGGTGTCAGATTGTCGCGAATGGCTGCGGCTTCACGGGCCGCATCCTTGTCTCCGGACTTGGCGGCGATGGTGAACCACTTATAGGCCTGGGCCGGGCTGAGGGGCATGCCCTGTCCCTGGTTATACAGCATACCGAGATTATACTGGCTGTCGCTGACGCCGCGTTCGGCCGCGCGGCGGAAGTACATTGCCGCCGTGATCTGGTTCTGCGGCCCGCCGATACCGTTGTAGTACATGGTGCCGATGTTGAACATGGCCTTGGCGATGCCGGCATCGGCAGCGCGCTGCGCCCACTTGCGGGCCTCGACGGGATTGGGGGCCATATACCCGCCATCACCGTTATAGATACCGCTCAGCTCGAACTGCGCCGGCGCATAGCCCTGGTTGGCGACTTCCTCAAGCTTCTCGACGGCGCCCGGGGCGCGCGCCTGAAGCAGGCGCAGGGCGGATTGATATTTGGCGCTCAACAGACCTTCGTCCGCGGCTGGCGTCACCACCGCGGCAACCTGGGTCGGGGCCGCCTGACGTGTTCCGGCACCTTCGGATATGCTTTGGTTCACGACGATGTAGCCGCCGACCGCGACGCCCGCGACAGCCACGGCAATCGCTGATGCCTTGATGGCATTGGAAACGGTATTTTCCTTGGCTCCACGTCCGGGCGCCACGCCACGCCGCACCGCGGGCTTGAGCCCAAGGCCGCTCAGCGCGCCCGGCTTGCGGCCCTGCTCGCCTTCCATGCTGGCGCGAACCGCGGCGCGCGCCGCCGCCAGCGCGTCACGTGTCGACACCGACACGCCGCCATCAGCGTCTTCCGTCACGAAATCGCGACCGCCAAACTGGCGCTGGGGCAGCGGATCGGCCTCTTCGTCTTCGATTTCGAACGTCGCACGCGGCGCTGAGGCGGCCTCAGCCCGCACGCCGTCGAAACGGTGGCCCTCAAAGCGCGGCGACGTCTTCTTGGCCACATCGATGTCGGCAAACGGATCGCTGTCGTCGTCGTCGGCCTTGCCGACCGGCACGAGGTCGTATTCGAGATCGTCCTCGATAAAGGGATCGAATTCAGGCTTGAAGGCCTGCCGGGCCGCGGCAGACGCGTTCGGAGACTGTGGTGCGCCCCGCACAACCGGTTCAAGCAGATGCGCCGTAAGGTCAACCGGCTCATCCTCGGACAGGCCCGCGCCGTCCAGCACCTCATCGCGCCAGACCTCGGGTGCGGGTTTTGGGGCTTCAGGCTTGGACGCCTCGGGCGCCGCATGCATTTCGGGTCCCTCCACGGCGTCCGCCGCAAAGGGATTGGGCAGGTCGCTGGCCGGGCGCGCGACACGCGGCGCGGAATCCAGTCCGCTTTCAGCCAACAGGCTTTGGGTCTGCACCTGAGCCAGCTTCTGGTCGATGCGGTTGCGCGCCTCCTCCAGCAGCTTGGCCGTGCGCTCTTCCGACTGCCGGATGCGATCACCCAGTTCACTGCGCGACTGGTCGCGATGCTGTTCAAGGAACTGGCCGACGCCTTCGACCGCCTGCCCCACACGGCGTTCCGATTCGACCATGCGCTGCGACAGACGTTCGGAAATGCGCGCGATCTCCGATCCGAGGCGTTCCAGCGCCTGAGCGTGGCTGCTGTCGGTCCGGCTGAAGCGCTGGTCGACGGTTTCCTGCACACGGCCGACTTCGCGGCCGATGCGCTCGAACGCTTCGCGATGACTGTCCTGGGCGGCTTCGACGCCGGCAACGCGGCGGTTGATCGTATCGGCAACGCGCAGCACGTCCTGCCCCAGGCGCTCGATAGCCTGGGCTGACCGGCGCTCGGACTGCTCCACGCGTTCCGACAGGGTGCGCAGCAGCTGGTCGGCGGACGCAGCGCTACGATCCTGCAGGGCGTTGAAAAGTTCAGTGCGGCTGTCCTCGACGCGACGCGACAAGTCGCTGGCCAAACGCTTCAGCGACGCGACCTGGTCCGGATCGGTGACATCGCCACGTTCTTCGGCCCGATTAAGGCGGGCATCGAGCGTCGTAAACGCCTGCTCCAGCGCGCGGATGGCCGTCGACGTCCGGGCCTCGGCCTGCTCAAGCCGCTCGGCCATGCGGGCAACGACCTTGTCGATCACGCCCTGCGCCGCCCGTTCCGGATCGCGCAGTTCCAGCTGGGCCAGGCGGTGCGACAGGCCAACCATGTCCTCTCGCACGTCCTTGACGACGTCGCGATGGCGTTGTTCGCCTTCGTACAACTGATTGGCAAGCTTGCCGAGCGCGCCTTCGACCGTACGTACGGTTTCCTGGACGGCCGGGTTCTTCAGTTGGGATTCCAACCGGGCGACGTGTTCACGTTCCTCGCGCAGGTGTCCGGACAAGCCTTCCAGCCGCTCTGCCTGGGCGTCGATCAGGCGCTCGGCCTGTTCCAGCCGGCTCGCCAGGGCCTCGCGGCCTTCTTCGTGACGTTCCAGCGAAGATTGCAGATCAAGTGTTTGCTCTTCCAGACGGTCGCGCGTCTCTGCCTGGGCGGCGGCCAGACCGGCCTCGCTGCGTTCCAGGCGGCCGAGCAGCGATTCCACGGCCGAAGACACACCGCGCACGGCATTCGCGGAACGGGTCTCGGAACCTTCGATGCGCTCGCTTAACGATTCCAGTGCATTGGCGACACGGCTCAGATCGCCCGAGCCGGCACGATCGCTTTCCTCGCGCGGGCGGCTGTCGAAAATCGAATGCCGGCGCAGGTCGGCCGACGAGAGTTCGCGCGCGGCCAGGGGACGGGCACCGGAGGAAAACGGCGCGGCACGGCGCGGCGCTTCGTCGATGTCGTTCTGGGTTTCGCGGTAGACAGGCGGGCGGCGGCGCAGAGGCGCCTGCGCCGATTGCTGGGGGGCCTCTTCACGCTCACGTTCGCGGCTTATGGCCGCGCCGACATCCTCACCTTCGAGAATCATCTGGTTCAGCCATTCGCCAAGCGTCATGCCGGAACGGCGCGCAAGATCCTTGGCGACTTCGCGCGCCTTGGCATCTATTCCCTTAACACTCCAAGGTGCGTTCGCGCTCATGCGATTCCCCTACCGGTACGAGCCGGAAACGTAAACCGCATTATGTAGAGTGTAAACCATTTGTTAACCGCTATATCTGGTGGTTACGCATTCTTCTGTGGAAACAGTAACGACGGTTTCGCTTAATTGGAGAAGGTGGGGCGCATACCACAATAGCCTGTCAGATGACAATTAAATCGGCTGTCGTCTTGCCGCGGCAGTTTCGGCCCTGCATATGGGGCTAATGCTGAGCCTGCCCATTACCGTGATTCTGTTTGCCGTTTCCAGTCTTTTGACGATTGGCTTCGGCTTCATGGGGGCGCGACCTCACGATTTGCGTCGCACCGAACCGCGCATGATCCCGTGGCGCTTTCTGATGATGTTGTCCTTTGTCGCCGCGCTGGTCCTGCTGGTCCACCTGCTCAACGAAATGGGCTTCTCGACCGGTCACGACCGGCCTTACTGATCTCCGAACCCAATGGCACCGTCGGCTGAACCGTCAGCCTCGAGTCGAATAATAGCCGGCAAGCGCCGCAGGTACTTTCGTACCTGCAAGCGCAGACTGCGTATTAGTCGGCCAAGGATGGCGCGTTCAGAGCCCAGGCGAGGATGGCCTTTTGTGCATGTATCCGGTTTTCGGCCTCGTCCCAGATGACCGACTGCGGACCGTCGATGACTTCGTCCGTCACCTCTTCGCCGCGGTGGGCCGGCAGGCAGTGCAGGAACAGCGCATCTGCGCGGGCCGCCTTCATCAGTTCGGCATTGACCTGATAGGGCTGGAAGGCCGCCAGGCGTTCGTCGTGATCGAGGTCACCCATCGACACCCAGGTATCGGCCAGGACGACGTCGGCGTCCTTGGCGGCAGCGAATGGATCGTTCGTCACCGTCACCCTGGCGCGCGATTCCGACGCGAAAACCATGGCACTCATGGCTGGCTTATAGGCGTCCGGGCAGGCGATATTCAGCGTGAAGCCGAAGCGCGCGGCGGCATGGATAAGGCTGTTGCAGACATTGTTGCCGTCGCTGATCCAGGCCAGGGTCTTGTTCTCGATCGCGCCGCGATGCTCTTCGATCGTCTGGATATCGGCCAGGATTTGACACGGGTGGCTGAAATTGGTCAGGCCGTTGATCACCGGAACGGTCGAGGCGCGGGCCAGACGCAGGACATCGTCGTGCTCATTGGCGCGGATCATGATGGCGTCAACCATGCGCGACAGGACCTTGGCCGTATCTTCGATCGGCTCGCCGCGGCCGAGTTGCATGTCGGAAGCCGTCGAGATGATCGCCTGACCGCCAAGCTGGCGCATGGCGGCGTCGAACGAAAAGCGCGTGCGCGTCGAATTCTTCTGGAAGATCATCGCCAGGACGCAGTCCTTCGCCGGCGCGTCGGCGTCGACGCGGCCTTTCGACCAGCCATGGCGCAGCTTCTTGCGCGCGTGGGCGTCGTCGACGATGGCGCGCAGCTCTTCGGTCGTCAGGTCGCAGATATCGAGAAAATGACGGGTCATTCGGATAGTCCCTGTGCGGTCTTCGCCAACTGAGGGGGTTGCTGAGGCAGGAAATGGCCCCACCCACCATCTGCACCGCAGATGGTCCCCCTCCCCGGCCTCAGCGGCAGCCAAAGCAGGGAGGGCGAAACTCTTATTGCGTTATACGGTTTCCTTGGCCTTCGCGGCTTCGCGGGCGGCCAGGAAGGTTTTTTCCAGCAAGCCGATCGCTTCGCGCGCCTCGTCTTCGGTGACGTTGAGCGGCGGCAGCAGTCGGACGCAGTTGTCCGAACCGCCGGCGATCAGCAGGCCGTTGTCACGCGCCAGGGTCATGATCTCGCGGTTGTTCGGCTTGACCTTGATACCGACCAGCAGCCCCTTGCCGCGCACATCTTCGATCATATCGGGGTAGGCGTCGCGCAAACCGGCCAGTTGCTGACGCAGATAGCCGGAAACGCGATTGACGTTGTCGAGCAGTTCCGGACGGACGATCTCGTTGAACGCCGCCTGACCGACCGCCATGGCCAGCGGATTGCCGCCGAAGGTCGAGCCATGGGCGCCGACCGTCATGCCCGCCGCCGCATCGCGCGTGGCCAGGCAGGCGCCAACCGGAAAACCGCCGCCCAGCGCCTTGGCGACCGTCATGACGTCGGGCTCGACGCCCGAATATTCATAGGCCCAAAGCTTGCCGGTCCGGCCCATGCCGCACTGGATTTCGTCGAAGATCAG
>CBIHPL010000252.1:0-5702 GCA_966212005.1 uncultured Asticcacaulis sp. | reverse complement strand
TGACCCTTATCTCAATGTCGATCCGGGCACGATGAGCCCTTATCAGCATGGTGAGGTTTTCGTCACGGACGACGGCGCGGAAACCGATCTCGACCTCGGTCATTATGAGCGGTTTACCGGTGTCAACGCCAGCAAGGCTGACAACATCACAACCGGTCGAATCTATTCGAACATCATCGAAAAGGAGCGACGCGGCGACTATCTGGGCGCAACCGTTCAAGTGGTTCCGCATGTCACCAACGAAATCAAGAACTTCGTCCTGAGTGACGCCGGTGATGCCGATTTCGTGCTGGTCGAAATCGGCGGGACAGTCGGCGATATCGAAGGTCTGCCGTTCTTTGAAGCGATCCGCCAGCTGGGGCAGGAACTGCCGCGTCGCCAGACCTGTTTTATCCACCTGACGCTTTTGCCGTTCGTCAAGACAGCTGGCGAGATGAAGACCAAACCGACGCAGCACTCCGTGAAGGAACTGCGCAGTATCGGCATCCAGCCGGATATCCTGCTGTGCCGCTGCGAGCAGGAGATTCCCGTCGAGGAGCGCCGCAAGATCGGTCTGTTCTGTAATGTCCGGCCATCGGCCGTCATCCAGGCGATGGACTCCGAAAACATCTACGCCGTGCCGATCGACTATCACCGCCAGGGCCTCGATACGGAAGTGCTGGACGTGTTCGGTGTCGAGCATACCGATGACAATATCGACCTGTCGCAATGGGAAGATCTGTCGAAGCGCTATCAGCATCCGGACGGAGAAGTCCAGATTGCCGTCGTCGGAAAGTACACGGTCTTAAAAGACGCCTATAAGTCGTTGATTGAAGCCATTTATCACGGTGGCATGGCCAATAATGTCCGCGTCAGGATCGATTGGGTCGAAGCCCAGACTTTCGAAGGCGATCCGGATGCGGTCATTCAGCGGCTGGAAAACACCCACGCCATCCTTGTGCCGGGCGGCTTTGGCGAGCGCGGCGCCATGGGCAAGATCGCTGCGGCCAGGTTCGCCCGCGAGAACGAGATTCCTTATTTCGGCATCTGTTTCGGCATGCAGATGGCCGTGCTGGAAACGGCGCGCCACATGGCCGGAATCGAAAATGCGTCTTCGACCGAGTTCGGCCAGGACGGCGAGCCCGTCGTCGGCCTGATGACCGAATGGTTGAACGGCAATGAACTGGAACAGCGCAAGGCCGACGGCAATCTGGGCGGCACCATGCGGCTCGGCGCCTTCAACGCCAAGCTGGCCGAGGGCTCAAAGGTCGCTGAAATCTATGGCAGTACGGACATTTCCGAACGCCACCGCCACCGCTACGAAGTCAACCGCGACTATATTCCGCAACTGGAAGCCTGTGGCTTGAAGTTCTCGGGCATGTCGCCGGACGGCCTGCTGCCGGAAATCGTCGAGCGCCCTGACCACCCGTGGTTCATCGGCGTTCAATACCACCCGGAACTGAAGTCACGTCCGTTCGCACCGCATCCCCTGTTCAAGGGCTTTATCGCCGCGGCGATGGAACGCAGCCGGCTGGTCTAAATTTATTGGATAAGCCGTTGATCCGGCGGGCATGACGGCGTAAGCGACGCGCATTCATTTCAGACTTCCAAGGATGCATACCATGTCCCGTCAATTGATCTCTTCCGGCTCGCCGTTCGAAGGCGAGATCGGTTTTTCCCGTGCTGTCCGCGTCGGCAACCGCCTCGAAGTGTCGGGTACGGCGCCGATCCGGGACGGCAAGGTCGCCGGCACCGACGCCTATGAGCAGACCAAGGCGGCGCTTGAGATCATCATCAAGGCGGTCGAAGCCGCCGGCGGCCAGGCTTCGGACATCGTACGCACGCGCATCTTCCTCACTGACATGTCGACCTGGAAGGACGCCGCACGCGCCCATGGCGAGCTGTTCGGCGAGATCCGCCCGGCTTCGAGTTTTCTCGGTACCAGCGCCCTGATCAACCCGGAATGGCTTGTCGAGATCGAGGCTTCGGCACAGATCGGCGAGTAATCTGGTAAAAGCCGGCAATTCATCGTATCTTTCGTGCAAAGCATGGGGGATACGATGAAACTCAAGGACGATCTCGGGTTTGCCGCGCGTAGCCTGTATTTTATCATGGGCGTGGTGCTGGCCACGGCAACCGTAGCCGCGGCCTTCAGTCAGTGGCCGGCGGTGATTGCCGGCAAGGCGTCACCCCTGTCGTTGATTCTTCTGCTGTTGATCGCCAGTCCGCTGTCGCTTTTTATCATCGTCTGGGCGGTTGTCGGCCGGCACCGCGAATGGCGCATCGGCGACGACCATATCCGCGTGCGGCTTTTGAGCCTTACTTCGTGGCAGCGTGATTTCCGCATCCATCCGGAACAGATCGAGGCCGTTGACCGCCAGCAGTACAGCTATGATGACAGGGCCGGGCGCATATCGCACGCAATCACAGTGACCCTGCGCGACGGCCGCAAGCTCGAATCACCCCAGACCTTCGACGCCGCTCAGGCGGATCAGGCGTGGCAAAAGCTGCAAGGCCTTTGCAAGCGGGGGCAGTTCAGCGCCTAACCGGGCGAAAATGTCACTTTTGGCGTGACTTTCACCTTGATCCGACAGGCGAGTTGAGGCATAAGCGCGCCTTCTTTGACCAACCCAGTTGAGTCATACCCCAATTTTGTGCCTGAACGTCCGCGTGATGTTCGGCCTTTGACCAGAAAGCAGAGAGACGGACATGGCCGTACCCAAGCGCAAAACTTCGCCCTCGCGTCGCAACATGCGTCGCTCGCACGACGCTCTGGGCGCGAACCAGTACACCGAGGACAAGGACACCGGTGAGCTGCGCCGTTCGCACCACATCGACCTGAAGACCGGCATGTACAAGGGCCGTCAGGTTCTGACGCCGAAGAACGACTAATTCAGTCGGACTGAAACGGAATTTGAAACGCGGATCGCAAGGTCCGCGTTTTTTTGTTGCCTCAAGTGGGCGCATGTCGCATACGTGTGACATATGTCGCAACAAAATCGACAAACAGGTTGGCAAATGTGATCAAGCCCAGTGATTATGAATTGAAACTCCTGCGCCATCTGTGGCGGGAGGGCCGTCTCAGCGCGCGAGAACTGCACGACGCCAGTGTACGGGAAACCAACTGGTCCTATTCGGCGACGCGCAAGACGCTGGAGCGCATGGTCGAGAAGGGGCTGGTCCGCCTTGAGGCCGTCCATGGCCTCAATACCTACGTCGCCGCGCAGTCCAAAGTCGAGACCCTGGCGGTGCTGGCCAGCGCCTTTGCCCGTGACGTGCTCGATCTTGATGCGCCGCTACCGGCCGCTGCGTTTGCCGGCAGCAAGCTGGTCTCGCCGGGTGAGATCGAGGAACTCGAAACCCTGCTTCAGGAACTGTCGACCAGGTCGAAGAGGGAAGGCAAGTCATGAGCGCCGTATTGTGGGTTGTCGTTGCGCTGCCGCTTGTCTGGAGCGCCATGCTCTACCTGACGCGCCGGTTTGTCTTTCGGTCAACAGGTGCGCCGAACGATGGTCAGGAAAAGCTTGTTCTGCTGTTGATGCTGTGTCCGGTCGTTCTGGGCGTGGGTGTGCTCGTCGTCGCGCGGGTGTTCGCGGTTCATGTCCCCTTGCCGCTGCCGTTGACACCGTATGGCGATATCGACGGCGGATTTGCCGATGAGATCGTGGCTACGGCCCCGAAACAGCAGGGATCCAGCCTTCGGCCTTTGGCGCCCATGATGCTTACGGGTGTCTATCTGGCCGTCACCCTCGTTCTGGCCGCACGTCTGCTGGCTGCCTACATTAGTATCGCCGTGGTCTGCGCCCGCGCTCGACAGGACACCAGCCTGGGGCAGGGCGTGCGTGTCTCCGACCGCATCGGGATTGCGCTGGCGTGGGGCAGGGCGACAATCCTGCTGCCGCAACGCCTTCTGCAACATATTTCCCCAACTCAGACCGAACTGATCATCCGCCACGAACGCGCACATTTGGTGCGGCGCGATCCCCTCTATTTTGCGCTGCTGTCTTGGATGGATGTCGTCCTGTGGTTCAACCCGTTTGTCCGCCTCCAGACCCGGCGGTGCCGGCTGGCGGCGGAACTCGATTGCGATGCCCGGGTCACCGGAGCCTTGCCCCATATGCGCGAGACCTATGCTGAATCCCTCATCATGGCGCTCAAGCATGCCGCTGGAAACGCACGGCAATGCGTCCCAGCGGCCTTCTCACCCGCAGAATCTGGAGATTACCGCATGAGAATTAGCGAAATTATGCACCCTGAGCCCAAGGCAAGCAAGATAAGGCTGCTGATCGTTGCCGGGGCTGTCCTGATGGCGCCGGTCGCGCTAACGCAACTGGCCTGGTCGCAGGGGCAGGCTGTAAAGCCGGTGGCCGTCGCGGTAGCTGCCACGCCCGCGCCCTTTTTTACAGTCGTGCCGGTCGATGGCCGTCTGTCCAGCGGCTTCGGGATGCGCCTGAACCCGGTGACGCACGAAACGTCAATGCACGAAGGAGTCGATATTGCCTCGCCGATCGGGCAACCGGTCCGCGCGCCGGCCGGCGGCCGCGTTGTTCGCGCCGATGAGGCCGAGCCGTGGCTGGGTAAGGTTCTGGAGATCGCTCACGGCAATGCTCTGATCACCAGCTACAAGCACCTGGGGGATATCAAGGTACAGGTCGGCGATACGGTCATGGCGGGCCAGGAGGTCGCCAAGTCAGGCAATACCGGCCGGTCCACAGGGCCGCACACCCATATAGCCCTTTATGATAACGGCAAGGCGGTCAATCCGGTCGGCCGGATACCGTTGCCGGCAGCCAATTAACAAAGAACGCCGGCTGAGAGGCCGGCGTTTCGGTTTCAGAACCCGGTCGAGATGGCGGCAGCTGCGTCCGGCCCCGTTTACAGTTGATAACGTGGAACCGCTTAGACCGGCAGGCGCTCATCATCCCATTTCACGAAGATGCTGTCCGGACCGATATCGGTCGAGCCTTCGACCTGGACATCTACCTCTTCGCGTTCGGGCGCAGTGACGATCGTCCCCAGACCCTTTTCGGCATGCTGGACGCGATCGTCATGCTGAAATGTTTCGGTTTCATTCATCGGCAACTCCTTGTATCGGCATGTTTTGCGAAGCTGCATAAGGGCGCAATGCCGAAGGATGACGACGTGACGTACAAACTGGTGATCTTTGATTTCGACGGGACGCTGGCCGATTCGTTTCCGTGGTTTCTTGACGTGTTCGACATCCTGGCCGAGCGCTTCAAGTTCAGGAAGCTCGACCGCTCGAACCTTGACGTTCTGCGCCGCATGGACAATCGCGAGCTTCTGAAGGCGCTTGATGTGCCGATGTGGAAGGTGCCGATGATCGGCGCGTACGCCAAGGCAATGCAAGGTGAAAATCTGGATAAAATTAAGCTGTTTGACGGAATAGCGCATATCTTGGACGAGCTTCGTCGCCGCGATGTTCAGATCGCGGTCGTTACGTCGAACAGCCGGGAAAATGTCGAAAAGGTCCTGGGGCCGTCAGCGGTGAACGTAAGTCATTATGAGTGCGGGGCGTCCCTGTTCGGCAAGGCGGCCAAGTTTCGCAGCGCCATGAAGGCGGCCGGTGTCAGCGCGTTTGAAACCCTGTCGGTCGGTGATGAGGTTCGCGACATCGAAGCCGCGCGCGAATGCGGGATCGCCACGGGTGCTGTCACCTGGGGCTATGCCGCGTCCGATCGACTTGAGGCGGAACGGCCAAATCA
>CBIHPL010000251.1:0-5710 GCA_966212005.1 uncultured Asticcacaulis sp. | reverse complement strand
AGCAAGGTATAGCGTCCGGCCAGCAGGACGACATCAAGATCGGCGTGACCAAGAACCTGTTCGCAGATCTGCCACTCATTGACGCCCAGGCCAATGGCCTTGACCTGGCCGCTGTCTTTCAACTCTCGCATGGCCTTGTAGCCGCCATCGAGGAAGGCCTTCAGATGGCGTGGATGGTCCTCGCCATGCGTAACCTGCCCGAGGTCGTGAGCCAGCAGGATATGTACGGCCGCATCACCGAGCCGTTTACGGCTGTCGCCGAACGACCGCAAGTCGCCGTCATACGAAAAGTCGAACTCCGGGTCATACGGATCGCCATCAACGAAGCCGTGGCGTTCCGTACCGGGACCGGGGGCCGTAATCGGCTTCAGGACGCGTCCCGCCTTGGTCGACAGGACGATCTCGCGTCCGGCTACAGCGGCGCCGACGCGGCGTTCGCTCAGGCCCTGGCCATAATGCGGCGCCGTGTCGAACAGCGCTATCCCGCCGTCCAGCGCCGATTGCAGGGTCGCAGCCGCGGCCTCATCGCTCATCGCGCGATAGAGGTTCCCTACCGACGCCGCGCCGAAGCCGAGCGCCGGGACGGAAAGACCGTCTTGTCCTATTGATGTCGTCAAGCGTTCGCTCACCGTCTGCCCCTTAACCGCCCAGCGCCCGGCTGAGCTTCGCCGCTGTCGCGCGAAGATGCGCGGTTGTTTCTTCAATGCCGGCGCTTTCGGTCGAACGGATGAACGGCATGGTCAGGGCGGCAATCACCGAAACGTCGTTGTGAATAGGGCAGGAGATGTCGATGATTCCTTCGGCATAACCGCTTTTGACGGCGATATAGCCCTGCGAAACCGCCAGATCGGCCTGGGCGTCGAACGCCTGCCATTCTTCCGCCGACAGGGTCGGACGCATGTGACTGCGCCAGCCGTCGCGAACCCTGGGCTTCTGAAAGGCATAGAGAATGAGACCGGAGGTCGACTTGCACAGCGGCCGCTGATAACCGACCCGCACCGAAAAGCCGATGTCGCCGGGTGCTTCGACGCGGGCGATGACCACCATGCGGTCGTCCGAAGCAATGACCAGGTGGCAGGCCTGACGCGTCTGTTCACTCAGTTCCTGCATGAGCGGCAGTGCGCTGAGCAGCAGGTTCTGGTTCGGTCCGCGCGAAATGCCCAGCGAAAACAGTTTATTGGTCAGCTCGAAGCCGTCGCCCCGCCGCGGCGGGCCGACATAGCCGCGGGCTTCGAGCACCTGCACCATGCGGAACAGCTCGCTGACCGACCGGTCGAGCCGGGTGGAAATCTGAGACAGTGTGAGCGGCGCCTTTGCGGACGCCAGCAGTTCCAGGACGTCCAGGCCCTTTTCCAGGGCGGGCGCGCGATACTTGGCGGTCTTGTCGGATTCGGAATCGGAAAAGGGCATGTCCGGCCTTAGGTCAATTGGTAGAAGCGGCGGGCAGTGCCGCCGAAAACGGCGTCGCGGGCAGTATCGGATCGGGACGCCAGCCATGCCGAGGTCCAGTCCTGCCACGCATCGCAGGTCGTGCGCAAGTTCAACACCGGCCAGTCCGATCCCCACATGAGGCGATCGGGCCCGAAACAGGTGAGCACGTGGTCGGCATAGGGCCTGGCCGAGTCGAGGGACAGGCCATCGGCCATTTCGGTCGCCAGGCCCGACAGCTTGCAGAAGACGTTGGTGTTTTCAGCGACGCGCGCCATTCCGTCACGCCACAGAGCGTCATCGCCGCCACCGATCTGCGGCTTGGCGCAGTGATCGATGACGATTGACAGGGCGGGAAAGGCGCGCGCCAGCCGGTCGATGACCGGCAGATGGCGAGGAAAGATTAGAGCATCAAAGCGAAGGTTCAGATCCGTGAGGATTGTCAGCGCGGGTCGAACCGTGCTGTTCAGTATCCATTCGTCATCGGCAAGCCCCTGCAGCATCGGGCGGATGCCCTTCAGCTTCGGCCTGCTCGCCAGCTCCGCCAGCCGGGCAGAAACGTTCGCCGCTTCCAGGTCTGTCCAGCCAACCACGCCTTTGATAAAGGGCGTGCGGTCCGCGACTTCCAGCATCCAGTCGGTGTCGAGATCGCTGGGTTGCGACTGCACCAGCACGCTGCCATCCACGCGACTGGCTTCGGCCCGGAAGTCTTCCGGGCCGAAATCGCGGTGGATGGCAACAAGATCCGGCGTTGGCCATTCGTGGCCGTTGCGCCCGATCTGCCAGAAATGCTGGTGCGAATCGACGATCATCAATGCCCCGTCATTACGACTGGCGTCGACGTTTTCCGGCCGGTCAGGCCGTAGAAGGCTATGACGGCGAAGCAGGCGGTGGTGACGAAGATCGCTGTCTTGATGTGGCTGATGTCCGACACCTTGCCCATGACCGCGGTAATGACGGCGCCGCCGATAATGCTCATGACCAGCAGCGAAGAGCCTGTCTTGGCCAGCGGGCCCAGGCCGTCGATGGCCGTGGCGAAGATGGTCGGGAACATGATCGACATGAAGAAGGAGGCCGCCACCAGGCAGTAGAGGCCCGTCATGCCGCCGATGCTGGCGGCCGCGGCCGTCAGGGCGATATTGGCGACGGCGAAGACGGTCAGCAGCTGGCCGGGCTTGATCCAGTTGAGCAGGGCGGTGCCGATGACGCGGCCGGCCCAGAACAGGCCGAGCGAAATCAGGACATAGGTGGCGGCAGCCTTGTCGGTGATACCGATCTCGGCCTGGGCATAGCGGATGGTATAGCTCCACAGGCCGACCTGAGCGCCGACATAGAAGAACTGCGCTACCACGCCCAGCATGAAGTGGCCCTTGCCGAACAGGCCGGCAACCGCCTGGACGGGCTTGATGTGGTCTTCCTCGCCGGCATGCGCCTTCGACGCGGCGGCGGGGAAACGGCTCATGGCGACCAGCACGGCCCAGACCAGAATCCCCACGCCAATCAGCAGGTAAGGCATCTGCACGGCGCGCGTTTCATTCAGGAAGAAGGCGTGTTGCGCCTGTTCCGACAGGGTAGCCAGATATTCCGGCGAAGCTTCGAGGCCGCTCAGGATAAACTTCTGACCGACATAGATGCCGAACAGCGAGCCCAAGGGGTTGAAGGATTGCGCCAGGTTGAGGCGGAAGGCGGCCTTTTCCGGCTTGCCCAGAAGCGTGATCAGCGGATTGGCCGAGGTCTCAAGGAAGGCCAGGCCCGATGCGATGACGAACAGCGCGGCGAGGAACCATCGATATTCACCGGCTTCCGACGCCGGATAAAACATCAGCGCGCCAGCGCCGAACAGGATCAGGCCGGCGACGACCGCCGCCTTGTAGCCGAAACGGCGAATGAAAAACCCGGCGGGCAGGGCGAAGACGAAATAGCCGAAATAGAAGAAGGACTGGACGAAGCCCGATTCGAAGTCAGAGAGGGTGAAGGCCTTCTTGAACTGCGGGATCAGGATGTCATTGAGATTGTTGGCCATTCCCCAGAAGAAGAACAGGCTGGTGATCAGGATAATGGGCCACAGGCCCGCTGACGCTTTTGCGTCTGTCTTCGCTTCCGACATGGTCCCAGTTTCCTCATATGCGCGGCGCTTTCATCGGCCGTTTGTCGCATTAGCTCATCACATATGAACCAACGCGTCAAATATGAAATTTACTTGGGCGCGGGAATGTGGAACGAATGGCAAAAAAGGAAACGCAATGGACAAGCTTTATTTCTGCCTCGACCTCAAGGATGACGCCGCCGCCATCGAACGCTACAAGCAGTGGCATGCGCCGGGCCAGGTCCCCGCGCCGATCAACGCCTCGATCCGCAATGCCGGCATCGAAGCTCTGGAAATCTTTCTGGCCGGCAATCGCATGGTCATGGTCCTGACGCCGGGGCCGGGATTCGATCCAGTGGCGAAGGCGGCTGCCGACGCAGCCAGTCCGGACGTCCAGGCGTGGGAAACCCTGATGTGGGAGTTTCAGCAAAGCTTGCCGTTTGCCAGGCCGGGCGAAAAATGGATACCTATGACGCGAATTTACGCCCTGTCCGAGCAACCATTATAAATATGATAATTTGCCAAGCCGTCGGGCCGTGCTAAGAGGGCGGAAAACTCTGACAATTGCAGGGCAAGCGATATTCCGGAACGTGCGCATCGGCCTCGGCTGCGCCAAACGCTGTTTCGGTTAAATATCGCGAAACAAAGGCACAGCGCTTAACACAAGGGATTTTTGGTAATGTTCGGTAGTAAACCCCTGAAGGTCGGTCTGATCGGCCTCGGCAAGATCGCCGTGGATCAGCATATTCCTTCGATCAACGCCAACAAGAAGCTGACACTGGTCGCCGGCTGTTCGCCCAGCTCGCGCCCGGACGGGGTCAAGGCATATAATACATACGAAGAGATGGTCGCGGCGCACCCGGATATCGAAGCGATCGCCATCTGTACGCCGCCGCAGGTCCGCCACGTCATCGCCCAGCAGGTGATCAACGACGGCCGCCATGTCTTTCTTGAAAAGCCACCTGCGGCCACGCTCGGCGAAGCTATGGCGATCAAGACGCTGGCGGCCCAGAAGGGCGTCAGCCTGCTGGCCAGCTGGCACTCGCGCTTTGCCCCCGCGGTTGAGCGCACGCGCCAATGGATCGCCTCGCGCAAGCTGAAGTCCGTCACCGTCCACTGGAAGGAAAATGTCCGCCAGTGGCACCCCGGTCAGAAGTGGATCTTCGAAGCCGGCGGCATGGGGGTTTTCGACCCGGGCATCAATTCGCTGTCGATCGTCACGCGTATCTTGCCGGGTGCGGTCATGGTCAAGAAGGCCGACCTGCATATTCCCGGCAATTGCGACGCGCCGATCCAGGTCGAGATGGACATGCTGACCACCCATGGCGTGCCGGTCCGTGCTGAATATGATTTCCTTCAAACCGGCATCCAGACCTGGTCGATCTTCGTCGAGTCGGAAGCCGGTGAAAAGCTGACCCTGTCCATGGGCGGCGCCGAGCTGGAGATCGATGGCCAGGTCATGACCAAGGAAAAGGAAGCCGAATATCCTGGCCTCTATGCGCACTTCCACGACCTGATCAAGTCGAAGTCATCGGACGCGGACTTCGAACCGCTTCGTATCGTCGCCGACGCGATGCTGCTCGGCAAGCGCATTACTGCTCCCGACTACATCGAATAATTGAAAATCCTCGAATTTGGCGATCTGCGTCGCAGTCTGCGCTTGCAGGTACTTCAGTACCTGCGGCGCTTGCCGGCTAGCATCTCATCCAAATTGGAGGATTTTCCCCGTGGGGTAAAAAGAAAAGGCCGCCTTGTGGGAACAGGGCGGCCTTAATCGTCTGTGCTAAGAAGCGTTTACTTCGCTTCGGCCTCGCCGTCGTCGAATTCGGCTTCGACGGCGTTGGTGCGGGTGACGCGGGCCACGCGCAGGGCGTTGGTCGAGCCCGACTTGCCGAACGGCATGCCGGCGACAATGACGATGTCCTGGCCAGGTTCGGCGACGCCTTCGGAGCGTGCCAGTTTCGAGGCCACGGCGACGGTTTCAGTCATCGAGTGGGTTATCGGCGTGACGACAGGGTGCACGCCCCAGGTCAGGGCCAGGCGACGGGCCGTCTCGATATTTGGCGTCAGACCCATGATCAGCGAAGTCGGACGCTCACGGGCGACGTGCAGGGCCGTCGCGGACGAATTGGTCATGGCGGCAATGGCGACGGCGTCGATCGTCTGGGCAACCTGACGTGCCGCGGCGGCAATGGC
>CBIHPL010000250.1:0-5722 GCA_966212005.1 uncultured Asticcacaulis sp. | reverse complement strand
GGCGAGCACCGAGTGGGCGGCGTGGTCGCGGCGCTGGCTGTTACGCGGGAAATCGACGTTATACTGCTGGGGCGCCGGACTGGTCATCAAGGGTGGCGGCGCGGACGACGTGGCCGGGTCAAATGCGCCGGCAGCGACCGGAGCGGGCAGGGCCGCCACGGCAATGGGCGCGGTGGACGGCGGAGAGGCGGGCGCGACGGGCTGTGTGACCTGGGCCGTCGCAACGGACAGGCTATCGGACACGCCGGTGCTGGCCTGGCTGAGCGGGGCAGGCGCTGGAGTGGACGGCTGGGCATAGGCCGGACGCGCCTTGACCGGGGCGCCGAAACTCCAGCGCAGGCCGACACTTAAGGAGTGGTCGCTGAAATGGCCGGCGGCCTTGGCGGTATAGGTGTCGGTCACCGGGCCGGTCGCCCCCGCCGGTGTGTGGGTGTCCTTCACCGTCACATCGTAGGACGTGTTGCCGGTCCGCATGAAGCGGTAGATCATCTCGAAATTCAGGCGGTCGGTGATGCGCCAGTTGGCACCGGCCAGCGCCTGGGCCGCGGGCACCACCTGCTCGGACGACACGGTGTAGACGCGCGCATGGCCGTTGGTGGTCGATGGACCGGCATAGGTGGTCTTGGCCTGGACGACGCCGGCGCCGATGCCGACGAAGGGGTGCAGCGGCAGGTCGGGGCGGATGTCGTAGATCAGGTTGACCATGGCAGACGCCTTGTCGACCTTGCCGATACCGGGCGTGCTTTCTCCCGACAGCCCGTTGGTAATGGCGCCGGGACGCGTGCCGAACTCGGCTTCGGCGCGGACATTGGGTGTGAAGCGATAGCCTGCCCGGAAAAACCCGGCTGCGCCGCGGTCGATCTTGAGTGCGGCTTCATCGCCCAGGGGCGGCGTTGAATTAGGCGAAGCGGGGCCCTGGAGCGTGACGTCGGTGATTTCCAGCGTCTGGGTGGCGCCCGGCGTCTGGCCGGCTTCGACGGCGGCGTACCAGCCGATGTGAGTGCCCGCGGAGGCGGTGTGCGCGGCGGCGGCCCCGGCCAGGGTCAAGGCTGTCCCCGCCAGAAGTTTCAGTTTTATGCCCGCCATGCCCCTAAGCCCATCTACTCATTCAGGAAAATGAGACGGCAACATATCACAGTCTGGTGAATAGGCACGGCGGGACACGCAACAGCCGAAGATTCCCGGGCAGCGCGGCAAATTTGTTTCGCTCGACACCGCCTGCGCGTAAACCCGGGAACGGGTTCACCAGCCAGCCGAATCCGTCCCGGTTTGGTCTTACTGCTTCTTGTTCTTGACCTCGTCCTCCTTGGCGACGGCGCGGTCCTCGGCGTTAAAGGTGACAGGCGCGGACGCGCTGCTTGAACCATAATCGCGGCTCTTCTTCGCCAGGCGCTGCATGGTCGATGTCATGCCGTCCTTGCCGACCGCCATCGTCTTTTCGGACGCGACACCCATGGCGCCGGCGTCGGTGAATTTGGCGAATTCCGCTCCGAGGAAGACGACTTCCCAGCCCTTGGCACGGGCGCGGTCCAGCGCGGCGCGGGCGCCGGCCTGGGTGATCTCGCGGCTGGAGTTCTCTTCGCCGTCGGTCATGATGACCAGAACGGCCTTTTTCGGATTGTCCTGCTCGGCGATGGAGACGATGCGACCGATGGCGTCGTAAAGCGGGGTCATTCCGCGCGGGCTGGCCTCGGCAGTCGTCACCTTGCGCCAGCCGGTCGCCGGCACCTTTTTGCGCAGCACATCGAACTGCAGGCCGTTCTGCGCGTCGAAGACGGCGAGCGTGACCGATGTGCGCAACGCCCCGTCGCCTTCGCCCAGGGCCTCGGCATAGGCGTTGACCGAGGTTAGGGCCTCATCCCAGATGTCCTGCATCGATCCGGTCCGGTCGAGCAGGATATAGGTGTTGACGCTGGCATTCGGTGCGATGCGGGTGGCGGCTTCGGTCCGGGCAAATGCCGGGCTGGTTGCCAGCGGCAATGCGGCGAGAGCCACGGAAAGCCACAGGGTTTTGTGCATGACGACCTCCTTGAACGGCGAGGTCCATGATCTCCCTGCCCCGCCACCCCCAGATGAGCGCGCGCTTTTCGTCTGGCGCATGTCAAAATAACGACGTTCTGAATACATTTTGCGGGCGGAATTGTGTTCAGACCGGCGGCCGGGCGCACGGCTTCGTGCGCGATTGTGAATTTCGTGTGACTGGAGAATTTGCTATAGTAAACGCACGGGAAATGACCCGTATTCACTCCCTGGACTCTTGTCAAAGGGCGACACGGCGTCAGAGCAGACGGCCATATCATCAAAGGGTATGGAGAAAACGTCAGGCTAAAGCGCCAATATGAAAGACCCTCCGAGAAATCGGAGGGTCTTCGTCATTGCAGGTTTGGTTGCAGGCTATTAACCCGCCCGGCACTGGCGGGCGATGAACTCGGCGTGGTCGGCCTGCGTCTGAGCGGTCCTGGCCAGTGCGTCGCGGATGTAGTCGAGCCTGCTTATGACTTCATCCATCGAAACAGCGTCCGCCATCGGGTCATAGTCGCGCGGGACCACACCCTGGTTGAGCATGACCGCCACCCAGCTTGGCAATTTGAACAGTTCGTGGTCGGCGACGTAGAGACGCCCCGAGTCTCGGAACAGGTCCATGCGCGCCTGCAAGGTGTCGGACACCGGATTATGGCGCAACGCGTCCCAAAAGGGCTGGCCCTCGCGATTGTTGGCCTTGTAATGCAGCACCAGGAAGTCGCGCACATCCTCATATTCGAACGCCGTCCGGCGGTTGAACTCGTCAACCAGGGCCTGCGACCAGGTCCCCGTCGGCATGAAGGTCAACAGCTTGGTGACGCCCATCTGGATCAGGTGGATCGCCGTCGATTCCAGCGGTTCCAGGAAGCCGGCCGAAAGCCCGATGGCCACGCAGTTCTTGACCCATGCCTTGGTCCGCCGTCCGGTTTTGAAGTGAATAACACGCGGGTCCGCAAGGGGCTGGCCGTCCAGATTGGCCAGCAGGGTCGCCGCCGCCTCATCGTCGGAAATATGCCGGCTGGAATAGACATAGCCGTTGCCGGTGCGATGCTGCAGAGGGATACGCCACTGCCAGCCGGCGTCCCGGGCCGTGGCGCGGGTATAGGGCAGCAGAGGGGCCGTGCGGGCACTGGGGACGGCTACGGCCCGGTCGCAGGGCAAAAGCCCCGTCCAGTCCTCATACCCCGCCTTCAGGGCGCCTTCGATCAGCAGGGACCGGAAACCGGAACAGTCGACAAAGAAGTCGCCCTGGATCCCCTGGCCCGAAGCCAGCTTTACTCCGGTGATAAAGCCGTTTTCAGCGTCCTGCACGACCTCGACGACGCGGCCCTCCATCCGTGTGACACCATTGCCCTCGGCTATGCGGCGCAGGTTGCGGGCGTAGAGGCCGGCGTCGAAGTGATAGGCGTGTGCCATGCCGGACAAGGGAGAGTTCGCATTGGCGCTGCGCAGGCTGAACCGGTTGTGCCGCGCCATGACGCTGTTGAGGTTGAAGTCCTCGAGCGGGGCACCGTAGCCGGCCTGAGAGGCCTTCAGCCAGTACTGATGGAAGTCGCAGACACCGATGCTCAGGCCGTAGGCACCGAAAGGGTGAAGATATTCATGTCCTTCCTGCTTCCAACCGACGAACTGGATGCCAAGCTTGAACGTGCCCTGGGTACTCACCATGAAGTCGCGTTCGTGCATGCCAACGAGACTGTTGTAGATGCCGAGCAGGGGGATGGAGGCCTCGCCAACCCCGATGGTGCCGATTTCATCGGATTCCACCACAGTGATGCGCACAGGCATCCCCTGCGTATAGCGGCTCAGGGCCGCCGCGGTCATCCAGCCGGCGGAGCCGCCGCCGACGATAACGATGTGTTCGACGCGACTGTTCATGACGTCTGCAGGAAGGTGGGAGAGGGACAATGCCTGCGGATGAAGTCTTCATGCGAAGGCAGTCTGGCGACGACCGCAGCGATCTGGTCGCGCCGCTGCAGCATCAATGTGCGCAAGTGGTCGGGCGGTATCCGGTCCACCAGCGGGTCATAGGCCTCAGGCAACAGCCCCTGGCCGATATAGACGGAAATCCAGCTGGGGGAAGCAAAGTGGTCGAAGTCGTGAAGAAGGACTATGCCGCGCGACCGAAACAGGTCGATCTTCTGATGCAGGCTGTCGGACAGGTCCATTTCCCGGGTATAGCGCCACAGCGCTCCGTCTTCGCGGGACTGTAGCCAGTAATGCAGGATGATGAAGTCGCGTACGCGCTCATAGCTGAGAAGGAGGCGACGATTGTACTCGGCCTCAAGAACAGGGTTCGGCCCTTTGTCGGGATACAGCTCCAGAAAACGGATGACCGCACTCTGGATCAGGTTTATCGACGTCGATTCCAGTGGTTCCAAAAACCCGGAGGCCAGGCCTGCGCAGATACAGTTCTTGTTCCAGAAAACGTTGCGGTGACCGGTCGTAAAGCGGATCAGCATCGGGTCCTTCAACGGCTTGCCATCCAGGTTCTGCATGAGGATGTCCGCGGCGGTCTGCTCACTCATGAAGCGGCTTGAGAAGACGTGGCCGTTACCGGTGCGATGCTGCAAGGGGATACGCCACTGCCAGCCGGCTTCACGCGCTGTCGACGTCGTATAAGGCGTGATGGTGTCGGTTTTGGCTGAAGGTACGGCCCAGGCGCGATCGGTCGGCAGCATGTACGACCAGTCGGTATAGCCGGACTTCAGCGCCCCTTCGATCAGCAGGCCGCGAAAGCCCGTGCAGTCGACAAAGAAATCGCCGTCCACCTGGCGTCCGTCTTCCAGCGCGAGACCTTCGATATAACCGGTTTCGCCGTTCAGCTTGACATCCGTGATCTTGCCGTTAATGCGCTTGACGCCCCGCCCTTCGCACAGTTCCCGCAGGTAGGCGGCATACAGCGAAGCATCGAAATGGAAGGCGTAGCTATAGTCCCGCATGACTGAACCGGGACTGGGGTTCGGCGGGAAGAACTTGCCGGCATATGCGATCTGGGTCGGCATGGACCAGGCGGACAAGGGGGGTGTTTCACCATCCGGACTGAGCCGGCGCCATATCTGATGCGGCTCCAGCCCCTGATAGGTGGCGCCAAAATCGCCGAAGCCGTGGAAATACCGGCTGTCCTTTGTGCCCCAGCCGGAGAATTCGATCCCGAGTTTGAAAGTCGCCTCTGTACGCCGGATGAACTCGGCTTCGTCGAGGCCGATCAAAGCGTTGAAGTCGCGGATTGTCGGAATGGTCGCTTCGCCGACCCCGATGATGCCTATGTCTTCGGACTCGACCAAGGTGATTTCGACATCACGAGGAACATTTGTGCGCAGGGCCGCAGCGCACATCCAGCCTGCCGTACCGCCACCGGCTATAATGATTTTTCGTATCGGTTCGGCCATGTTCCTGCGTTTCCACCCGGGCATTCTTATGCTCTCATAAAAAACCCTTCCGGCCACAAGAAACCGGAAGGGTTGAAGTTCGAGAGACGTCCAAGAATGCAAAGTGACCGCTGGACGGGCGGCGCATGGCTGCATGGGGGGAGGCCCCATGCAGCCAATTCTTAGAAGCTGGCGCGCAGGACCAGCGAAGCGCGGCGATCGGTCTTGGTCGCCGAGTAGTAGTGGGTTTCAAGCGGCTTGGTGATATCGCTCGAGACGCGGACGTAGTTCACATCTCGGCCGACATTGGTCACCTGCAGGCCGACCTT
>CBIHPL010000249.1:0-5745 GCA_966212005.1 uncultured Asticcacaulis sp. | reverse complement strand
CCTGGGCATGACGCTGACAGGTCGCCTCCTGGGACCGGCGCCACTGATCGAAGACAATTCGGCGCGATCGGACGCGACGGTATTGGTCAACGGCCTGCTCGACTATGATTTCGACCGGTTCCAAGTGAAGTTCGAAATCCTCAACCTGTTTGACAGCAAGGGAGATGAGATCCGCTACTACTATACCTCGCGCCTGCCCGGCGAACCGGCGGAAGGGGTGGATGATTACCACTTCCATGCCTTTGAGCCGCGAACGGTCCGCCTCTCGCTACGTATTCCGTTGACGTAAACGTCGTAGAATTTCGCAACGGAAGTGATCCTGCGCACAATAGCCTGCGTATCTGTTACGCCTATTCCTCTGGAGTGGCGATACGGACAATAATGCAGTCGTTTACCCTGATCGACACCAGGGGCATTCGTCGGCGCCGTCCGTGTCATTACCAGCACAGAGATGCAAACACTGGGTTTGCCTCCTTCCGTGTCGGCGACAGTACAGCGTTGATAAGTCGGCATGTTTGCCGAGAGCGGAAGGCCAGTCAGTGTTGCAGCGAACGTCTTTCACACCTGACACATTGAAACCTTACGCACCGGCAACAGAGATGGCGTTGGGAATTCGGGAGCTCGGGCATGGTCAGTGTATTGCAGAAGGTTTCGGCGCCGCCGCAAAGGGCGAGACCGATCGTGAATGAACCGGTCAATCTGAACTTTCTGCTGGAGCGGATCGCCGAAGGCGACAAGGCATCGTTAAAAGCACTGTACAATCTGACAATGCCGCGTCTGTCCGCCATGCTGGTACGTATGGTAAGGCGGCAAGAGGTGGCCGACGAATTGCTGCAAGACGTCTTTGTGACGGTATGGAGCAAGGCAGACCAGTTCGACGTCCGGCGCGGTAGCGCTGAAGTCTGGCTTTTCTCGGTGGCACGGCGCAAGGCGATCGATCGTCTAAGGATCAGCCGACGCGAAGTTCTGGGGCTCGAAGAGGATATCGCGACGCTTGAACCGCAGTCGGACATCCACTTCAATGGCACGGATATTGAAACGACACTCGCGGTTAAGCACTGCATTGCCGGTTTGACTCCGGAAGTCAAAAAGGCGATGCAATTGTGTTATACTTTCGGTCTTACGCATGAGGAATTGGCCGAAGTCATGAAGGTGCCGGTGGGCACGGCTAAGAGTTGGGTGCGCAAAGGCGTGCTGCATCTGAAGGATTGCTTACAGAGTTATGGACGAGTCTGACGATATCCTGGCGGCACAGTACGCCCTCGGCGTATTGGACATCGCCGGCATCGTCGATTGCGAGGACCGCATTGTGGCCGATCCCGGTTTTGCCGCGAAAGTCGCCTGGTTCGACCAGATCTTTTACGCCGCCCACGGAAGCTCTGAATCCAATGATCGCGCCGATCAGCTCTGGGACCGTATCGAACGCGCCGTTGACGACAGAATCAAGTCCCCGGAAACCCGCACTGTACGCGTCGACGAAATGGGCTGGGAACCATACGCCCCGCTCATTACGCGCAAAATTGTCCACCTTGACCGGCAAGCTGAGGTTCTTACGGCCTTCTACCGGCTCGAGCCTGGCGCCGAGGTGATCAGCCACACGCACCTGTTGACCGAGGAGTGCCTGGTCGTTGAAGGTGAGATTGAATGCGATGGCATTGTCGTTCGGGCCGGCGAAGTACATCTGGCGCCACCAGGTTCGCGCCATGTTTTGAAGTGCCCGAAGGGCGCGATGGTTTACCTGCGCGGTGACCTCAACATCCAGCTTTAGGCCTGGCCTGGTTATTCCATGTGGTCAGGCACATAGCCCGGTGTCGGCACGAACAACAAACCGATTTCCAGCGTAGCAATCGCGATCAGCCACATGCATACGACCTTAATGCTTATCCCCCAGCCGCGCGCCACGATAAGCCGGCCGGGGATGAACAGCAGGACCAGGGCCAGCGCCAAAAGCCCCTCTGTGTTGCCCGAAACATGCGTTACAGCTCCGGCCCACAGACCGGCATAGGCCGCAAGAACGAGGTATGCCCAAGGTCGCTGCACAACCGGAATATGAACAGTTGCGGCCAGTGCGATGACGCCCAGGCAGATCATTGTGAAAGCAAAGGTTTCAGGAACCCGACCGAGAGGCAAGAAGGTCATCAGGACGGCTATCCCGAGTGCTGTTAGGCAGGCATTCCTGGCCACCTTCTCGCCGGCGTAGCTTAGTGCCAGTCCGAGGGCTATAGCCAGCAGTGCAACAGGCAGGACCGTGTCACGCAAAGGAAAAAGCCTGGCTGACGAAAAAACACCCGGCGATCGCAATTGCACCGCCGATGCCGCGCACGATCCATCGCCCTTTTTCGGAGTCGTTCAGCAGACCGATAACGATCCCGCTGACATGAAGCAAGCCGGTACTTAGCACGAAGCCGGTGCTGTAACCAATCGGGTCGGCCGCTGACGGCAGTTCTTTGCCGTGGGCGTAACCGTGAAAGATGGCAAAGATTGTGACGACTGCGCACGCCAGCCATACCGGCGCCTTGTAAGCAGCGGCAATGACGCCGCCCAGAACCAGGACTGACAAGGCGATCCCCAACTCTACGGGTGGCAGCGGCACGTTCAGAATGCCGAGAAACGCCCCCACCACCATCAGAACCGGAAAGATCACCGGCAGGGCGACGATCAGCGGCCGGCCGAGCACGGCGCCCCACAATCCGACAGAGACCATGGCCAGAAGGTGATCCCATCCGGTCAGGGGATGTAGAAATCCTGATATGAGACCTCCGACCAACCCCGTCCCGCTGTGTGCCGCGGCCGGTGTGGCAAAGACAGCGAGGGACGACAGCATGGCCAAGGCGGTCAACAGGTGGCGCGGCGGAATATATTGCGGCGAGACCCGCCCGAAAGTCCGATTGCGACGTATATGGTCTGTGACACTTTGAAAGCGCGGCAATGACATCCGGAGGTTCCTGTTGGCGATCATAACTCTTACGAAGAAGGCCGGTTAAGTGATGACAGCCCGAACGCTTTTTTCGGCTGCCGCTGCCATGGCGGTCATGGCCTGGGCGCCGTTCGCATCGGCCCACGACTTCTGGATTCAACCGCAGAGCTTTCACCTCAAACCCTCCGGCACGACGCCGATGAGCCTTCAGGTTGGCCACGGCAAGGACCGGCAGAAGTCGATGATGAAACGCGACCGCGTAGTGCGCTTCGAGTCCATTACGACCGCCGGACGGGTCGATCGCAAAAACGAACTGAGATTGGGGGACAAAGATGTCGACTCGACGCTTTCCTTCAAAACGGCGGGCTTGCACGTGCTGTCCTTTGAAACAAATGGCACATACAGCGAACTACCGGCGATCCGTTTCAATGACTACCTGAAGGCTGAAGGCCTGACTCCCGCTATCGATCAGCGGACCCGGACGAACGGCACCGGCAAGCCGGGGCGCGAAATCTACAGCCGGCGTGCTAAAGCCTTAGTGCAGGTCGGCGGATACACTCCGGCTGATGATGCACTGGTCACAAAGCCGGTCGGCCTTACACTGGAAATCGTTCCAGAGGCGAACCCATACGCGCCTACTTATAAGGACAAGCTGCCCGTGCGCATCTACTATATGGGCAAGCCGCTGGCTGGAGCGACCGTCATGCTGAACAATCTCGACTTCGATGGCCGGCCCATTAAGCGCGTGCTCAGCGACGCGAATGGGCGTGTGGCTTTCGACATCCCGCGCAATGGAACCTGGCAGCTGAATGTCATCTGGACGCGTCCGGTAAGCCAGCCCAAGGCAGATTTTGAAACCGTCTTTTCCAGCCTGACGCTCGGGTTTTGAATACAGAATAGAAAAGCAAAATGCCCGGTCGCATGCTCTGCGGCCGGGCATTTTCACGCGGCGGGCACTCTAATTGAGCGGCGTCGGTTCCGCTGTCGCATCAACGGCGACGACGTCATTCGCCGAGACCGAAGCCGGTTCCGAATTGGCATCCGCCTTAGCCGCGGCGGCGAAGGCCGCGCCGTATTTGGCATTGGCTTCAGGCGCCGGCGGCGTGACGACGACGGTCTTGCCACCACCGTCGCCGCCACCGCAGGCCGTCAGACCCAGAACCATGGCGCCCAAGGCCGAAACGATGATTACTCTTTTCATGTTTGGCGCTCCTTACCGGTGTTCGCTGAGCGGCGCACCGGCCAGCGGAGCGTTGAGGTAGGGGAAGCTGCCTTGCAAATCCGTTGCCTTGATCGGCGCACCGTCGGTGAACGGCACGTTCCCGACCGGAGCCTGAGCCGGCGTACAGACGCCGAGATTGGTCGGGACGGAGTTGATTGGAATGGGATGGCAGAGCGCGCCCATTGCGACCCGCAAAGCAATATCCACCGTGTCATCACCCGGACGGCGCCCGTTCGGGAAACCCGCCAGATCGTCGCCGGCAACGCCCAGATTGCTCTGCGAGGCGCGCGCGGTCACTGCGACCGCGGTGTTGAGGCGTATCATCTCGGACGGCGTCACCGTCTTGAGCTGGTTGAGCGACGGCACACCAGTCAGGAAGGCCGCCACCAGGTCATTGCGCGGGAAATTCGTCGGCGCCAGGTTCGGAATGTTGGTGCCCAAGGTGGCATTGACGGCATCCTTGAACAGCAGGTTGAGGATCGCCGGCAAGGTCGGATTGGTTACGTAGGACCCGAATTGAGCATCTTCCGAGGGCTTGGACGCGTTGAACTTGTCCTTATCGGGCAGGCCTATGACCACTTCGTTCACCAGCGGCATGCCAAGGCGCGACACCTGGGTATAGGCGCCGCCGGAGACTGATGGCTTGGCGTAGGTGGCGTTCGGCGCCAGCAGACGCGCTTGCGGCAGGCTGGCCGTCTGCCAGCCACCGATAACACCATTGCCGCTGCCTGTCAGGCATGAGATCGGCACTTCGATAGCGATCGAGGTGACATTCTTCTTGCCGACCAGTTCGTCGTTCGCGCGGTTTTGCTTGATGCCGCCGGGGAAGCCCCCGCCGTCACCGGCGCCGGGCGCGCTGTCGCCTTCGACCGGCACAAAGTTGACCAGGTCGAAGATGGAGCCGAGATTGACCGCGAAGGCTTCGGCGCGCTGGCCGACGAACACCTTGCCGGCCGTCGAACAGCCCGGGAGGTTCACGTTGTAGATATACTGATTGGCATAGGCGTTATAGTCGGCAAACGTCTTCTTGCCCGCATTGTCAAACGGCTTGGTGAAGCTCGTTCCACCGCCGCTGGCGTTGGTCGCCATGGCCTTTGTGCCGGAGCGACGGTCACCGCTGATGACCGTCAGGGTGTAGCTCTCGGTCTCGCCAAGCGCTGCGTTGTTACCGGCGGAGATGGCGCCGGCGTGGCGCAGCGGGATGGCGTTCGTCGTACCCCCCACATTCAGCGTGACGCCCGTATTACCCACCAGGGCATTGCTGAACTTGAACTGGAAGGTCAGGTCTTCCTTGGCGTCGCCGGTGTTATCGACATGGATTTCATAGACCGCGTCCGGGTCCATGGTGAAATAGTTCGGACCGCCGCCTGGATCCTGCAGAGGCATGTAGTTAGCGATGAAGGTCACAAACCCGTCCCTGCCGGGTTCGTAGCTGCGGAACATGTAGAAGTCGGTCGAATCGACCTTTGGTGATTTCGTAATGCCGGGCGCTTCGCGGTGGCTTGATGCGATCGCTGCCGGTGCAAGAGCCGTAAGGCTCAGGACGCTGACTGTGGTGAGTATGGCAAGATTGTCGCGCTTCAATTTCCTCACGAAACCCTCCTGG
>CBIHPL010000248.1:0-5750 GCA_966212005.1 uncultured Asticcacaulis sp. | reverse complement strand
ATTGACCTGGTGGCTATGCCGGAAGGTCCCCACCCGATCCCATTCCGAACTCGGTCGTTAAGCCTTCCTGGGCCAATGGTACTTCGTCTTAAGGCGCGGGAGAGTAGGTCGTCGCCAGGTCTATAAAGTCCAGCTTGATATCTAATACCCTTCATATACAAACTCAGCCTTCTTGGCGCGGGATGGAGCAGCCCGGTAGCTCGTCAGGCTCATAACCTGAAGGTCGTAGGTTCAAATCCTGCTCCCGCAACCAATCTTCCAACATATCCGAGTAAATAACGCGCAGCCCCTTGCGCTTGTCGATCTCTCCCCCGGAGAGATGCGACTGCGCTCACTCGTCAGGCTCATAACCTGAAGGTCGTCAGTTCAAATCCTGACCCCAAAACCAAACCTAAAAAGATACACAACACCACAACCGCCGAGCATAACCGCTTAGGCGGTCTTTTTTGTGCCGGTTGTCAAAAATACAAAACTGTACGGTAATGCTCCTGAACCGGAGGGGAGGCTAAGGACGGCATGAAGCGCAGATATCTCGTCCTCCTTGCCATTGCCGCCGTGATTACGTTGCTGGGCGTATGCGGGGGCCATATTCTCACTGCAATTGCCAATCACGTCGTATTTCGTTCGGCGCACGCTCGGCCGGCGACACACAGTGTCACGGTGAAGAGCTACAGTTTCACGACCAGTGACAATACTCCTTTGGTAGCGGACGTCTTCCGCCCGCAGGGCCTGGCGAAGGCGCCGACTATTCTGGTCCGCATCCCCATTACAGACACAGTCTATAATCGTCTGCGCGTCGGCATGATCGCACGCTACTGGGCCAGCCGTGGCTATGTCGTCGCCGTGCAGGGAACGCGGGGCCGCGGTAAGTCCGGCGGGACATTTTATCCGTTAAAATACGAACGCCGGGACGGGATCGAAACCCTGGCCTGGCTGAAGCGGCAGCCGTGGTATGACGGCAGGCTGGTCATGTGGGGCGGATCGGCCTTTGGCTACACGCAGTGGGCAGTGTCGGATCAGCCCGATATCGATGCCTATTTCATTCAGATCGCCAGCAGCGATTTCCATCGCATGTTCCATCCCGGCGGCGCATTTGCGCTCGAAAGCGGCCTGACATGGGCGATCATGAGTCACGGTGACAAGGATCGTGACGTCAATCTGGTCGATCTCGAGCGTGGTGTCCTGCGGTTGCCGGTCTCCCAAGCCGACGACGCCGCCATCGGCGATACGGATTTTTATAACGACTGGCTCGCCAACCCGGAGCGCAATACCTATTGGCAGGCCATAGACGGCACCCGGCGCGCCGAGACGCTGTCCGCACCTGCCCTGCTGCTTGGCGGTTGGTACGATCCCTTCCTGCCGGGACAACTCGATGATTATGCGGCCATTACGCACCATGCAAAGCCCGATGTCGCCAAGGCCACGCGCCTTATTATCGGACCTTGGGGACACGCGCGTGACCACAAGCTGCCGGGACAAGCCCGGCCGGAGCCTTATCGCAGCGCGACGATCCTTGAGGCCATCCCGTGGTTCGATGCGCGATTGGGACAGGGAGCGGACAACCGTCCAAAGGTTCGCCTCTATGTCATGGGCATCAATCGATGGCGTGATGAAGCCGAATGGCCACTGGCACGCACGCGCTACACGCCGTTTTTCCTCAATGCCCGCGACTTAAGCCCAATCCCGCCTGTGACGGAAACCGAGGACGCCTATCACTACAGTCCCGCGACACCTGTTCCAACGGTTGGCGGCGCCATGCTCGGCGCACGATTCGGCATGAAGCCACAGCCCGACACCGGTCGGGATGTACTGGTCTACACAACATCACCGTTGACTGAGAACACCGAGGTCACCGGTCCTATCCGTCTGATCCTGCATGTCGCGACTGACGCGCCTTCGGCCGATTTCACCGTCCGCCTGATCGACGTCCACGCCGACGGCAAGGCCTACAATATCAGCGACGGTATGCTGCGCCGGGCCTATACGCCCAAGGCGGGGCCTCAGCGTATCGAGATCGCCCTTGCCCCGACATCCAATGTCTTCCTCAAGGGCCATCGCATCCGCCTTCAGATCGCCAGCAGTAATTTTCCACTTTACGACCGCAACCTCGATCCCGGGCACCAGCGCGTCCTGTCCGGTCCGGCGCATCCGTCACAGCTAATTTTACCGCTGATCCCTGCAAACAACAGGTGATAGAAACCGGCAAGCACGATATGCTTAGGCGACTGCGAGGGGATGCGTGCGCCAGGGATCGCTGACATATCCGTTAAAGATCATCGCCTATCCCGTCTGCCTGACCGTGGGGATCGCGACATATTACGCCCTGCGGACAGCCGGTGTCCCCTTGGGTGTGGCGCCCTATGCCGGCGTGATCGCGGCCTTCCTTCTGATCAGCCTGTTCGAATGGCTGATCCCCCATCGCTCGGATTGGAAGCCCGAGGCGGGCGACACCATAACCGACCTCGTCTTCATGGCCTTTGTGCAGGTCCTCCTGCCTTTGGGCCTGGGCTGGCTAAGCGCCTACGCCCTGCTGAATATTGTGCGAAAGACGGGTCTCAGTTTCGATCTCTGGCCGCAGGCCTGGCCGATATGGGCGCAGGTCCTGCTGAAAATCGGGATCGGCGATTTCCTGCGCTACTGGCTGCATCGCTGGTCGCACGCCGTGCCGTGGCTGTGGCGGCTGCACGAGGTCCATCATGCGCCGTCAAAACTGTACGCCATCAACGTCTTTCGCTTCCATCCAGGTGACAAGGCGCTGCAATACGTCCTCGACACGCTGCTCTTTCTGGTGCTCGGTATCGGCCCCGAAGCCCTGGCGCTTTATTTCGTCGTCTATGCGACCAGCGGCCTGCTCCAGCACGCCAATATCGATCTGCGCCTCGGTGTCTTCAACTATCTCCTTAGCGGTCCGGAAGTCCATCGCTGGCACCACGACGAGGACTGGAAGGTGTCGGCGCACAATTTCGCCCATACCTTCATTGTCTGGGACCTGATCTTTGGTACCTACCACCGCCCGAAGGATCAGGCAGTGGGACGACTGGGGCTCGGCTATGCCTATCCGCAGGGCTTCTGGGCACAGCTGTGGGCGCCGCTGAGGCGTAAATCCTGATGGACTGGATATCGGACACCCTGTTCAGGATCGGTCTGTCCTGGCGCGGTGGCAGGGCATACCGGGCCTTGCTGAGGGCGACGCAATCACCGGAAGCGGCGCAGGCACGCGCGTTGAAACGGATATTGGAGACCAACCGCAATACCGCCTTTGCGGCCGATCACGGGTTTGCCGACATCCGCACCGTCGACGACTTCCGTGCGCGCGTGCCGTTGGCGACCTATGAGGACCTGCGTCCCTATATTAACCGCCAGATTGCAGGAGAGCGCGCCATAGTCAGCGAAAAGCCGTTGATGTACGCCAGGACCAGCGGCACATTGTCGGCGCCCAAACTGATCCCCGTAACGCCGGCCGCGCTTAGGCAGGTTACCCAGGTCCAGGCCGCCATGGCCTATGCCTTCCTGCGCAGTTGCGACCTTTATTCCGGTAAAATTCTGCTGCTAAGCGGCGCTACCCGTGAGGATGTCCTCGACGACGGCACGCCGGTCGGTTCGGTTACCGGCCTGATCTATGAGACCCTGCCAAAGCCGATCCGCCGCAAATACGTCGTCCCTGCCGAGGTCTTTTCGATCGAGGACGCCGGTCTGAAATACGCCATCGTCGCCCATCTGGCGCTGAAGCACGAGGACCTGACGGCGGTCTCCACCGCCAATCCGTCCACCTTCCTGCGTCTGCGCGACTATTTTCAGCAGAACTGGCTGCGGATGATCGACGATGTCCGGCGTGGTCATATCGACGGCATTGAGCTCTTGCCGCCGGATACGGTTCGCGCGGTCAAGGCGGCCATTTCTCCGGATCCCGAACGCGCCGCGCATCTCGATCGCCTGTCGGCAATCGATCGGACGACGATTCACGACCTGTGGCCTGACCTGAAGGCAGTCGTCACCTGGACGGGCGGCAGTTGCGCCATTGCGGCCCAGGCTGTGCGTCGCGCCATCCATGCCGATACGCGGCTTATCGAAGCCGGCTATGTCGCCAGTGAACTGCGCGGGACGGCGGTATTGGACGCCGACCGGAACCTGGCGGCGCCTCTGCTGGAGGATGTCTTCTTTGAATTCGTCCCGGCGGACGAATGGGACGAAGGGCGACGTCATACCCTGCGCGTTGACGAGCTTGTCGAGGGCCGGGACTATCAGGTGATCGTCACGACGCTGAACGGCCTCTATCGCTACGTCATGAACGATATCCTGCGCGCCGGGCCCATGATCGGCCGCACCTGCTCCTTAAGCTTCAAGCAGAAGGGCAAGGGCTTCACAAGCATCACCGGAGAAAAGCTGAGCGAGCAGCAGGTCAACGAAGCCATGGCGCGACTGGGCGCGGACCTCGCCGGCGAGATTCGTTTCTACGTCGTGCTGGCCGATGAGGAGGCGGCGCAATACTCGGCCTACGTCCATATACACCCGGATGAAAGCGGCCCGCCAGCAGGCGCCGTCGAGTTCGGCCGTCGCCTCGACCACATTCTTCGCGACCTGAATATCGAATACGCCGCAAAGCGCGAAACAGGCCGGCTGAAGCCCTTGACCGTTTATCGTCTTAATAGCTCCGCAGCGCACAATTACCGTGATTTCCATATTGCGCGTGGTCAGCGAGAAGCGCAGTTTAAGGTTCTGACGCTACAGTACCGCCGCGAATGTCCATTCGACTTCGCCCCGTTCGTCGAGGCCTGATATGGACGCAGACCTGATCCGGGTTGAAATTCCCTTCCGGGCGCCGTTCGCTCACGCCAGTGCGGTGCGCAAAACGTCGGCGGCGGTTATCGTTCGGGTGCGTGACGGCGACGGGCGGTGCGGCTATGGCGAAGGCTGCCCGCGCGACTACGTGACCGGTGAGACGGTGGAAAGCGCCGTAGTCTGGCTGAAGGACCGCATCGGGCCGTGGAGCCGACGGGTGCGTACCCTCGATGACCTGCGTGCGCTGATCCAAACCCACGAAGTTGAAATCGACCGCAACCCCAGCGCCTTCTGCGCGTTTGAGCTGGCCATGCTGGACTATCTGGCGCGGCGGGACGGCGTCTCGGTCGAGGCCTTTCTGGGGCTGAAGGGGCTGAGCCGGCCGCAAGCGGTCACGGCAGTGTCCGGTAGTGACAATCCGCTGACCTTTCATTTGCAGGCCTGGCGTTTCTGGACCGCCGGCATGACGGCGGCCAAGCTCAAATTATCCGGGGACGCCGTGCGCAATCTCAGGCGCGTGAAGCTGCTGTCGCGCTTCGCGTCGGTCCGGTTGGACGGCAACAATCTGTGGCCGGACGCGGAGGCCGCCGTCGCGGGTCTGATGCCGCTGAAGGACAAGGTATGGGCGGTCGAAGAGCCGGTCAAGGCGCGCGACTTCGCCGCTATGATCCGTATTCAAAAAGAAACGGGGCTGAGCATCATCCTCGATGAAAGCCTGATCAACCGGCACGACCTTGAAACGTTTCTGGCGCTGGACCCGCATCCCGGGGCGTTCGTCGTCAACCTCCGGATATCGAAGATGGGTGGTTTGCTGCGTACGCTGGAACTGACGCGCCGGCTGCGCGCCAAGGGCTTTGGCCGGATCATCGGAGCCCAGGTGGGAGAAACCAGCTGCCTGACGCGGGCCAGCCTGGCATTGGCGCTCGAAGCAGCGCCGATTCTTGGCTTCGAAGCTGGCTACGGCCGCCACC
>CBIHPL010000247.1:0-5758 GCA_966212005.1 uncultured Asticcacaulis sp. | reverse complement strand
GCCGGTGACCTTGCCCTTCATCGGCGTGTTGTCGTCTCGGCCGACCCAGACCACAGTCACGAAGCCGCCGGTATAACCGGCAAACCAGGCGTCGCGATAGTCGCTGGTCGTACCGGTCTTGCCGGCGATATCATAGCCCGGCAGGTTGGCGCCGGAACCGGAGCCATGCTGAACGACCCCGCGCATCATCTGGTTCATATAGACCCGCGGCGGGTTGTTGACGACCTGGACGCGGCCGCCATCCTGGTTCGATTCCCGATACTGATACAGCAGCTTGCCCTGGGCGGTGCGGATACGGATGATGCCGTGCGCCGTCGCCTTGAAACCGCCGTTGGAGAAAGGCACATAGGCCTGGGCCAGTTCGATCGGCGAAACTTCCGAGGTACCCAGCGCCATCGCCGGATCGGTATTGATCTTGGACGTAATCCCCATGCGGCGCGCCGCGGCAGCGACACGATCGCGGCCGACATCATTGGCCAGGCGGGCGGCAACCGTGTTAATCGATTGCGCCAGAGCCGTCTGAAGATCGATCAGGCCCATATACCTCTTGGTGTAGTTTTCCGGCGACCAGTCACCGATGCTGTAAGGTTCGTCGACCACCGGCGTCGTCGGCTGGTAGCCCGCCTCCATGGCCGCCAGATAGACGAACGGCTTCCACGAAGAGCCGGCCTGACGGTATGCATTGGTGGCGCGGTTGAACTGTGACTCGGCATAGGACACGCCGCCGATCAGGGCGCGGATGCGGCCTTCGCCGTCGACCGAAACGACGGCCGCCTGTTCGACGCCCTTCTTGGCGTCGCGCGCCATGATCTGCTGGACGGCACGCTCGGCGTCGGTCTGAATCGGCAGGTCGAGGGTCGTTTCGACGATCAGGTCTTCCTTCGGCTCGCCGACCAGGCTGCGGATATTGCTGTCCAGCCAGTCGATGAAATACTGGGCGTGCGACGTCGCCAGCGTCTTCGAGACATTGATCGGCTTGGACAGGGCGGCGTCGTACTCTTCACGCGTGATCACCTTGTCGTCCAGCATTTCCTTGAGCACGATGGTGGCGCGCTTGCCGGCGCGTTCCTTGTCCGACAGGGGCGAATAGGAATTCGGCGCCTTCATCAGCCCGGCCAGCATTGCGGCCTCGCCGACGGTCAGGTCCTTGGCTTCCTTGTTGAAATAGCGCTGGGCCGCAGCCTCGATACCGTATGCGCCGCCGCCGAAATAGACGCGGTTGAGGTAAAGACCCAGGATTTCCTTCTTGGTGAACTTGTGCTCCAGCCAGACGGCAAGCATCAGTTCCTGGACTTTGCGCTTCATGTTCTGGTTGGCGCTAAGGAACAGATTGCGGGCCAGCTGCTGAGTGATGGTCGACCCGCCAGCCAGGTTCGCGCCCTTCTTCTTGAACAGGTTGCGCACGACGGCGCGGCCCATGCCCATGGGGTCGAAACCGATATGGTGGAAGAAGCGCTTGTCCTCGATAACCACGAAGGCCATCGGCACGTAGTCGGGCAGTTCGGTCACATCGACGGGCGGCGCATACTGGCTGCCGCGGACGGCGATCAGCGCGCCGGAACGGTCCAGATAGGTGATCGACGGCTGACGTTCCGTCTTGTAGAGCGATGACGTGTCGGGAAGGTCGAGCGCCATGACGCCCAGGAAGACGACGCCGAACATGACCAGCCAAATCAGTCCCACGGTTCCCCAGTACAACACGGCCTGAAGCGGTGAACGGCCGCCTTTTCCCGCACCCGGGAACTTGCCCATTGCCATGATTATGTAATCCTCACTGAAATGGCCGTCATCCGCATGGCCAAACCATCGCCCCGATAAGCCGCTTTATAGCTAATGTCTGTCCACGTGTCGCGTTAAACCTTTGCAACACCTTGCATCAAGTTTAAGTCATAATTTTTGGCGAAATTAAGGGTTAACCGGCCCCTTGCGCTTTGCCCTGACCACGCTATTTTCCGAAAGCGCCCGCTTACACCCGCCAGTGGTCAAGCCTGGCGCGCCGCCCGCAAAAAGCGGGGATAATCTTCCCAGTTTTCTTTAGTCGCAATGTTTAGCGAAAACCGCTGCACACTTTTCGCACATTGCTTCGGTTTTGCGTAAGGCCTTATGTCCGCCGACCTGTTCACGATTGCCGATGCCCCTTCGCTCAGTGACGCCGAAGCGACGCTGAAATCCGTCTTCGGCTACGATGCCTTTCGCGGCCGGCAATCCAATGTCATTACCGCCGTCCTGCAGGGCCACGACGTTCTGGCCGTGCTGCCGACCGGCGGCGGCAAGAGCCTGTGCTATCAGATCCCCGCCATCCTGCGCCCCGGCCTCGGCATCGTCATATCGCCGCTGATCGCCCTGATGAGCGATCAGGTCCAGGCGCTGGAGGCGCGCGGCGTGCGTGCCGCCAAGCTCGATTCGACGCAGAATCTCGGCGAGCGCAACGACATCTGGGACGCGGCGCGCGGCGGCCAGCTCGACCTGCTCTATCTGTCGCCCGAAGCCTTCAACCAGCCCTTCGTCCTCGACCGCCTGCGGCGCATGCCGATAAATCTGGTGGCCATCGATGAGGCCCACTGCATCAGCCAGTGGGGCCACGATTTCCGCCCGGAATACCGTACGCTGGGGCAGGTCAAGGCGCTGTTTCCCGGCGTGCCGACCCTGGCATTGACCGCCACCGCCGACGCCCATACCCGCGCCGACATCAAGGCCGCCCTGCATATCGATGACGCCGTGGAGATCGTCGCGACGTTCGATCGGCCCAACCTGTCGTTACGCTTCGTCCGCCGCAAGGGCGCGGTGGCCAAATCGATCATCGAGCTGATCGCAAAGCAGAAAGGCGCGTCCGGCATCATATACTGCGGGTCACGCGATGGTACCGAGAAATTGGCCGAAACCCTGAAAAAGGAAGGCTTTTCCGCTGCCGCCTATCATGCCGGCCTGCCCGCCCGGACCCGAGAGGAACGCCTGACAGCCTTTCTGTCCGGAAAATCGAAGATCATGGTCGCCACCATTGCGTTCGGCATGGGCATCAACAAGGCGGACGTCCGCTTCGTCATCCACGCGGACCCGCCGTCGTCGATGGAGGCCTACTGGCAGGAGGTCGGCCGCGCCGGCCGCGACGGCAACCCCGCCTCAGGTGTATGCTTCTACAATTCCGGCGATCTCGGCTGGGCGTTGCGCCGCATGACGCTTCGCGAAAACGAGGGCGCGCCCGATCAGTCTATCCAGAAACAGAAGGCGCGCGACTTCTTCCAGATGGTGCTGGGCAAGGACTGCCGCAAACAGGCCGTGCGCAGCTACTTCGGCGAAGAAGGCATCGGGCCGTGCGGGACCTGCGACAACTGCCTGACGCGCGGCAAGTCGAGCGACGTCACCGAACCCGCCCAGATGCTGATGTCGGCACTGTATCGCCTCAACGGTCCGCGCGGCCGCAAGAAACTGATCGACCACGTGCTGGGCAAGGCCAATGGACCGGACTTCACGACGCGCGTCCAGACCTTCGGCATCGCCAAGGCCTACAACGCTACCGTCCTCACCCACGCGCTCGACCTGTGCGAAGCCCACGGGGTTATCGAGGAAACCCTGTGGCAGGAGAAGATGCCGATCGTCGGCCTGCGCGATCCCGCCCTGCTCAAGTCCTTGTTCCGCGGCGACCTCAGGCTGATCGCGCCTTCGCTCCGCTGAGCAGAACCAGGGCCGCCAGCACACCGAACACAAAGTTCGACACCCCGACCTCGACCATATGCACGCTCCGCACCGGCCACGGCATGACCGGGTTCGGAAAGAGCAGTTGCAGGTCCATGATGACGCTAAGCGCCAGCCCCGATAACACGGCCCTGAACCATACGCTGCCGCGCAAAGCGCGCACCAGCAGCAGGACAATGCCTGCCCACATCAGGCCGCGCACGAACTGCACGGCGAGCAGATACGGAAGAGAGATATCGGCGATGTTGGCGTAGTAGGCGCGCACTTCGGCGCTCTGCCACGCAATGAAGCTCCCGGCGACAAAATAACAGACGACGTACAGGACGGCGATCACCGGGAACTTCCAGGCAAAACCGCGCAGCGCCACAGGCGCTTCTGGCGCCCGGCCGCGCCACATCAGGGCAATGGCGGCACCGGTGATGACGTCGCGCAGCAGGTTGCTGAACGCGCCGTTCCACATCGTCGCCGTGGACATCTTCAGGTCATTGTTGAAGACCACCGCCTCGATCAGCGACATGACCGTCTCGATGCCGAACAGCACGCTCGCCAAGGTCAGCCCCAGTGCCGGACCACGCAGCCGCGCCCGTTCCGCAAGCCAGGCCAGCACCACGGCCACGCCGGCATTGACGACCAGCAGGGCCTGCCCGGCATCGAACGGACCGTCCTGCGCGATCGCCGGCGCGCCGCGGAAAAACAGCATCCCGCCCGCCATCATGCCGGCCACCAGCACCAGCCACAGGCCAACGGTCTTTACCGCCCAAATCAAGCTTGTCTTCATCATATCTCCCCTTCCGTTTCCAGCCTTTGCCGCGCCCAGACCGCCCAGGCGGCCGAGGCTTCCAGCTGTCTTCGCCCGTGTTCCACCGCGACCTGCGCCCGTAAGGGCATGGCCTGACCGGCCTCTCCGGCAATAAATCCCGCCAGTGCCGCCGCCCGGTCCGCTGCTGCGGCCTCGAACGACTCGAGGAAGGTGCGCGTCAGCGTGCGGTCCGGATGACCCTGCATGAAGGCAAAGCGCAGCATCGCCTGCGACAGGTCGTTCCCATCCACCGGCGCCCGCAACCAGGCCTGGAACGCAGCCACGCCGTCCGGCGTCAGATGAAATTGTCCCTTGCCGCGCGTGTTTCCGCCTTCGGCATCGCGCGTCTCGACCAACCCCGCTCTTCCAAGCGATTCCAGCGCCGGGTAGATGCTGCCCGGACTGCTGGAATAACTTCCCAGCGGAGTCGTTTCGAACACCTTACGCAGGGCGTATCCCGAGCGCGCTTCATCGTTGATCAGACCAAGAAGCGCAAAGCCGAGGGGGGTGATAGGTTTGGTCATTTGGTACGTTTCGTATTATGCTCTACAATAGTACGAAACGTATTATTGTAAAGGCGATTAATTTTGATACCTGAAGCGATATTTGCACTCTTTGGATATGTATTGGTATTATAATGATATCACACTGGCCTGCTCCTGCGCATTGACAAGCGAATGGCACTGCGTCACCTTGCCTGTAATCACACTACAGGAACGAGGGACGAGATGTCGAAAATGCTGCGTGGTTTCCTGCTTGGCGCAACTCTTCTGGCCGCACCGTCCCTGACCTTCGCCAAGACGACGGCAACGCAGGACCAGATCGATGCCTTCGCCCGCACGCTGGGGTATCATATGACCCTGGCCGAGACGCGCAGCTCCGCCGGTTGCCCGACGCCGAACGGCTGCCTCCGGCTCGATCTGGACCTGACCATGCCCAAGACCCTGCCGCAAACGGTCCGGTCCGGCGGCTTCGCCATCTATGCCAGCTTCGTCACGTCACTGCTGCCACTGAAGAGCGACGTGTTCGACATGGAAATCCTCAACGGCGACATGGTGAGGTTCACGCCCAAGCCCGGCGTGACGCTTGCGCCCGGCGCAAAATATACCCTGCGCCTGATTTCACCAGGCAATGTCAATTCGCCCTTTTACCTGCTGCCCAATGCCTATGTCCCGGCCGATGGTCTAAAGCCGCGCGTGATTGCTTCGGCCCGCACCGGCGTCGACCCCATCACCGGTGAAGAGACCCTGCCCATCGTGACGCCCT
>CBIHPL010000246.1:0-5761 GCA_966212005.1 uncultured Asticcacaulis sp. | reverse complement strand
TCCTCCCTGTCGCAAAGCGATGGGGAGGGGGACCGCCAGCGAAGCGCAGCGGTGGTGGGGTTTCTTACTTACTCAGCCGAACACGCGCTGGAAGATCGTGTCGACGTGCTTGGTGTGATAATCAATGTTGAAGAATGGCTCCAGCTCGGCGCGCGTGAAGAATTTCGACACGTCTTCGTCGGCGGCCAGGAAGTCGAGGAAGTTGCCTTCTCCGCGCCACACCTTCATGGCGTTGCGCTGGACGGCCGAATAGCTGTCTTCGCGCGACATGCCCTTTTGCGTGAGGGCCAGCAGGACGCGTTGCGAGTGCACCAGGCCGCCCAGGCGATCCAGGTTCTTCTGCATGTTTTCCGGATAGACCAGCAGGTTCTCGATGACATTGGCCAGGCGGCGCAGGGCGAAGTCGAGATGGACGCAGGCGTCCGGCGCAATGCCGCGTTCGACCGAGCTGTGCGAGATATCGCGCTCGTGCCACAGGGCGACGTTTTCCATAGCCGGCACGACGGCCGAGCGCACGAGACGGGCCAGGCCGGTCAGGTTCTCGGTCAGGACCGGATTACGCTTGTGCGGCATGGCTGATGAGCCTTTCTGGCCGGCCGAGAAGAATTCTTCGGCTTCCAGGACTTCGGTGCGCTGCAGGTGGCGGATTTCGACGGCCAGGCGCTCGATCGACGAGGCGACGACGCCCAAAGCCGCGAAGAAGGCGGCGTGGCGATCGCGCGGGATGACCTGGGTCGAAACGGGTTCGATGCTCAATCCCATCTTGTCGGCGACATAGGCTTCGACTTCGGGCGAAACATTGGCGAAGGTGCCGACGGCGCCGGAGATGGCGCAGGTCGAAATTTCCTCACGCGCGACTTCCAGGCGCTTACGGGCGCGGACGAATTCGGCGTAGTAGCCGGCCAGCTTGAGGCCAAAGGTCACCGGTTCGGCGTGGATGCCGTGGCTGCGGCCCACGCTTGGGGTGAACTTGTGCTCCTCGGCGCGGCGCTTCAGGCCCTTCAGAACCAGGTCTACACCCTCGATCAGGAGATCGGCCGAGCGCTGGAGCTGGACGGCAAAGCAGGTGTCGAGCACGTCCGACGACGTCATGCCCTGGTGCAGGAAGCGCGCTTCCGGGCCGACAATTTCCGAGACGTGGGTAAGAAAGGCGATGACGTCGTCTTTACGGTCCGTTCGATCTCGTCGATGCGGTCGGAATCAAACTGGGCGTCCTTGCCCTTTGCCCACAAGGTTTCGGCGGCGTCCGTCGGGATCACCCCCAGTTCGGCCATCTTGGTCGCGGCGTGGGCTTCGATCTCGAACCAGATCTTGTATTTGGCGGCCGAATCCCAGATGGCGGCGGCTTCCTTGCGGGCGTAACGGGAGATCATGGGCGAGAACCTTAACGGAATAAATTGTAAATCCGGGCGCTTGATTGGGAATGTGGCGATGGAAGTCAAGCGGGAAAACGCTTTTAATTTACCCGTCCTGAGCGAGAGGGGTTGGCTTGGCGGTTTAAAAAGCGTTAAAATTTGACCATTCGGTTTTGTCATACTGGGGTTGTTACTGTGTCCATGTCGTTGCTGCGTCACGAACTGAAGTCGGGGGCGGCATTGCTGGCCGTCATCGCGCTGGCGGGACTTGCCATATCCGGCGGTGCGGTCGCGAAGCCGGTAAACTCGACCGTGAAGCCGGTCGTCAGCGAGACCTTTAAAAAGGATTCAAAGGAAGCCGCCAGGCAGACCGGCAAGGTCCTGGCGACCGGCACCAGCTCGGCCGCTCCGGTCGATCCGAGCGATAGTCCGCTGCCCTCCGTCAGACGAGACGTGGATGGCAAGGTCATTGCCTGCGACGACAAGGACCCGGCATGGAAGGAACTGCCCGAAGACATTCGCCGCAACGCCCGGCCGGGTGAGTGCTATGCGCGCCTGCTGCTCGGGCCGCAAACCGAAATTTACAATGACCGCGTCCTGGTAACACCGGAGCGCGTTGAGAAGCGCACCCTGCCGGCGCAATATCGCACAGTCGAAAAAGAGGTCATGGTAAAGCCCGAGCGCGTCGAACGCCGGGTCATTCCTGCCGTCGTCACCACGCGGATGGAAACCGAAGTCGTCCGCGAAGCCGGCTTCCGCGAAGACGTTATCCCTGCGCGTTACGAAGTGCGCGTCGAGCAGGTCATGGTGTCTCCCGCCCGCCAGGAATGGGTAAAGACCGAGGGTGAGGTTCTGGACGCGCCGCTGGTCACGCCGGGCGATCACCGTCCGGTACGCTATCGCGAAGACGGCTACCTGGCATGGCCTGGCAAGGAGCCCGTGCGCGTCGAAGCCGATGAAGAAGGCCGACGCTACCTGGACAAGGGCAACCCGCCGTCGGTGTGGTGCCTGAAGGACATTCCAGCTGAGTATCGGACCGAAAAGCGCAAAGTCATGGTCGAGCCGGAGCGCGTCCGGCGCGTCGAAATTCCGGCCGTCACCCGCCAGGTGAAGCGTCAGGTGGTCGAGCGTCCTGAACGTGTCGAGGAATATACCGTTCCGGCGGTCTACGAAAAACAGCGGGTCAAGGAGCTGGTCGCCGACGAACAGGTCAAGACCTACACCGTGCCGGCGGTTTATAAAGATGTCGAGAAGACGCGCGTGACGGGCAGGGCGGAAGGCGTGTGGCGTCAGGTTATCTGCGACCGCAATGCCTCGCCGAAACTGATCATGAAGGTTCAGAAGGCATTGGCGGCCAAGGGGTACAATCCCGGCGCCATCGACGGCAACCTCGGGCCGCAGACGGTCGCCGCCGTGCAGAAGTTCCAGGCCGACAACGACCTGCCGCAGGGGCAGGTGTCGATTGAGTCGGTCCAGGCGCTAGGCATCGATCCGATTATCCGTGATTGATTGCTGACGCGTTCGGGCGGGTCGCACGGCATATTGCCTTGCGACCAGCTACGGAGGCACGAATGTACGGATTGATCGGCAGTTTCAAGGCTCACCCGGGCAAGCGCGACGCGCTTATCGCGTTGATGACGGCCAGCGTCGGCGATATGCCCGGCTGCAAAAGCTATATCGTGGCCAAACATCCCGAGGATGACGATACCATCTGGGTGACCGAGGTCTGGGATAACGCTGGCAGCCATAAGGCGTCGCTCAGCCTTCCTGCCGTGGCGGCGACAATCAAGTCCGCAATGCCCTTGATTGCCGGTTTCGGCCAGCATACGGTCACGGAACCCGTTGGCGGCTACGGACTCTAGCCTGACCGCCATCGTCTTTCCCGAAGACCAATACCAGAGAGGTTCTCCATGATCCGGCATATCGTACCGTTTCGCCTGAAGCACGCCAAGGGTTCGCCCGAGGAAGCCGCATTCCTCGCTGCCCTGGCAAGGCTGGCGGATATTCCGGGTGTACTGAACCTTCAGGTCATGCCGCAGGTGAGCCGCAAGAACGACTTCACCCATGGCGTCTCGATGGAGTTTACGTCGAACGACACCTATCAGGCCTATAACGAACACCCCGACCACGTTGCCTTCGTGCAGGGCAGGTGGCTGCCAGAGGTCGCCGATTTCATGGAAATCGACTTCGCCTATTAAGGCGCGAGGCTACATCGCTCCAATCTGCTTGAGGCTGGCGACTCCTTCGCGGCCGACGATCAGGTGGTCGTGGATCGTTATGTTCAGGGGTTTTCCGGCGGCGACAATAAGCTTCGTCATATCGATGTCACCCTGGCTGGGGAGCGGATCGCCCGAAGGGTGGTTATGCACCAGGATGATATTGCTGGCCGACAGTTCCAATGCCCTGCGCATGATCTCGCGCGGGTAGGCCGGCGCATGATCGACTGTGCCGACGCCCATGACCTCGTCGCTGATGAGCTGGTTCTTCTTGTCGAGGAACAGGACGCGGAACTGTTCGCGGGGTTCGTGGGCCAGCGTGACCCTGAGATAGGAGACCAGCGCCGACCATGAGGCGATGACGGTCGTGCGCCTCAGTGGCTCGGCGACCAGACGCCGTGTCGCTTCGAACATCAGGCTCAGATCCAGCGCGATGTCGGCTGTGACCTTGAGCGCGCGCCCCCTGTTGTCCAGCGCCGAAACCTGAAGCATGTCTTCGAGCGGCGCGGACAGGGCGGCGGACAGCGATCCGAACCTCGCAAGCAGCGCCTTGGCCAAGGGCTTGACATCGCGCTGGGGAATCGAGCGGAACAGGAACAGTTCGAGCAATTCGTATTCGGGCAGGGCCGACACGCCGCCCTTGCGCGCCCGGTCACGCAGGCGCTGGCGGTGGCCGCCATGGTCGGGCGCTGTCGGTTCCGCGGCCCTGGCATCGAAAAGGCCTGTCTGGTCGTCCATTCCCCCCAAGACGTCGCTAGCCCTGCTTCGGCCGGAACTGGTCGGTGGGCGAGGCCGTGAAGATCTCGATGCCCGTATCGGTCACACCGCAACTGTGCTCGCACTGCGCCGTCAGGCTCTTGTCGCGGGTCACCGCCGTCCATCCGTCATTGAGCACCTTCACGTCGGGCTTGCCGAGGTTGATCATCGGCTCGACTGTAAAGAACATGCCCTTTTCCAGGCGCGGTCCGGTGCCGGGCTTACCGAAGTGCAGGACGTTCGGCGTGTCGTGAAAAACGCGTCCCAGGCCATGGCCGCAGAAGTCGCGAACGACCGAGCAGCGGTTTGCCTCGGCGTACTTCTGGATGGCGTGGGCGATATCACCGAAGGTGTTGCCGGGCCTGATCTGCTCCAGGCCAAGGCGCATGGCCTCATAGGTGACGTCGACAAGGCGTCGCGCTTTCGGCGCCACCTGACCGACTTCGTACATGCGCGACGTGTCGCCGTGCCAGCCATCGACGATGGCGGTGACGTCGATATTGACGATATCGCCTTCACGTAAGCTCTTGTCCGACGGAATGCCGTGGCAGACGATATGGTTCGGCGAGATACAGACCGTGTGCATATAGCCTTTATAGTACAGGCAAGCGGGCAGGCCGCCGTGGTCATAGATGTATTCACGCGCCAGGTCGTCGAGATGGGATGTGCGGACACCCGGCACGACGTGCGGGATCAGCATGTCGAGACAGCCGGCGGCGACACGGCCGGCCTTGCGCATGCCTTCGAAATCCTCCTCCGTATGAATGCGGATAGAATCGGTGCGGACGAGGAAATCGGAATCTGTGGTCATGTGTGACAATATAACCCGCAGGCCCCGCCAGCGCTAGGGGCGTCACGAAGGTTTGCGGTGCGACTTACCCACCTGAATGCAATGGGTGCATCTGGCGGACGCTCCCATCAGGGCTTAATTAGCATCTGCCCTGTGAGTCGTGTATGCTCGGGGCGGGAGTTCGGAATGTCCAACGCGCGTATCCTGGTATTCGGCAATGAGAAGGGCGGGGCCGGCAAGTCCACCGTCGCCATGCACGTGGCCGTTCACCTGCTGCACCAGGGGCGGCGCGTGGCCTTTATCGATCTTGACCTGCGCCAGCGTTCGCTGGCGCGCTTCTTTTCCAACCGCCTTCAGTGGGCGGCCGCCAACGAAAAGGCCTTGCCTCACGCGGTGGAACCGTACCTCGCCGACAAGCCGGCGAAACTGCTGGAAGCACCCGAAGCCGAGGCCCGGCGGGCGTTTGATCGCGCGCTGGATGAGGCGCTGGATGCTGATTTTGTCCTGATCGATACGCCGGGCGGGGACCATGTTCTGTCACGTCGGGCCCATGCCGCCGCGCATCTGATCATCACGCCGATGAACGACAGCTTCATCGACTTCGATCTGCTAGGCGAAATCGACCCGGTGACGCTCGATATCCG
>CBIHPL010000245.1:0-5769 GCA_966212005.1 uncultured Asticcacaulis sp. | reverse complement strand
CGTCGTCCAGCGCATCGAGAATGTCATTCGAACGCTTGATCTGGCGGCGCCGGCGGCCGGTCATGACATCGTCTTCGGCCTGCAGCGCCAGCAATGCATCGACGCCAAAGGCGCTCAACGCCGCGGATGCCTGCGCCGGCCCGGCGGCCTTTTGCGCGTCTCCGCTCTTGCCCAAGCTGAAACCGTCGCCAGTGCGGCGCACGCCGCCGGAAACAGGGCCCATGGCGGTGCCGGTCGCCGAATTGATCTTCATCGTCATAATCTGACCTACGGAAAACATCGGTTAGATCAGCGTGCCTATTCTTTACTCAACGGGCATTCTCGCCCACGCAATCACAGAGGGACAATATTGCCGGTCGCGGGTAAGCGAAGCCTTAACGGCTCGGCAATAATTTCCCAACATTTGCCATCCCTGTCGCCGTAAAATTTAACACGCTGATTCAAATAACAAATTCAAGAACTCCGACTTGGCACGAAACTCGCTTGGCCGCATGGGTATGGTTAACCGACGGACCTTTTCTATGCGTGCTCGCCACCTGACGCTCCTGACGCCCCTTCTCGGCACCGCAGCCCTTGCCGCAGCCACGCTCGGCGGACTGCTGATGGCGGCGCCCGCACAGTCGGCGTCGCGCATCAAGGATATCGTCGATGTCGAAGGCGTGCGCAGCAACCACCTGGTCGGCTACGGCATCGTCGTCGGCCTGAACGGCACGGGCGACACGGTCCGCAACTGCCCCATGCTGATGCAAAGCCTGGAAAGCATGATGGAGCGCCTCCAGGTCAATATCCGCGACGGCAACCTCAACACCAAGAATGCCGCAGCCGTCATGGTCACGGCCGAACTCCAGCCCTTCGCCGCCCCTGGCGCACCGGTCGACATCTCCGTTTCGGCCATGTGCGACGCCAAGAGCCTGCTCGGCGGCACGCTGATGGTCACGCCGCTGCTCGGCGCCGATGGCGAGGCCTACGCTGTGGCGCAAGGCACTGTACAGACCGGATCTGTCTCTGCCGGCGGCGCGTCTGGGTCATCCGTCACCAAGGGCGTGCCGACCTCGGGCCGCATCGCCTCGGGCGGCATCATCGAGCGCGAAACCAATTTCGATTTCAACTCCATGCCGTGGCTGCGCCTGACCCTGCGCAATCCGGATTTCACGACGTCCAAGCGCATCGCGACCGCAATCAATGGTGGATACCCCGGTTCGGCCGTCGCCCAAAACCCGACCACGGTCGCCATCAAGCCGCCCGCCGGCACCAAGATGGTGGACTTCGTCACCCAGATCGAAGCCATGAGCGTCGATGTCGACGAAGTCGCCAAGGTGGTGATCGACGAAGTCAACGGCGTCATAGTCATGGGCGAGAATGTTCGCCTGTCGCGCGTCGCCATCGCTCAGGGCAATCTCACTATCCGCGTAGATGAAACGCCGGACATCAGCCAGCCTGCTCCGTTCAGCCAGGGCCGGACCGCCGCCGTCCCGGCGACCGATATCAATGTTGACGAGGAAAAGGGCAAGCGACTGATCCAGCTCGGCGGCGGCTCGTCGCTGTCCGATCTGGTTGCCGGCCTTAACGCTCTGGGCGTCACGCCGCGCGACATGATTTCCATCTTGCAGGCCATCAAGGCCGCAGGCGCCCTCCAGGCCGAAATTCAGGTGATGTAATGGATACGACGTCGCTTCTCACCCTTCAGAACGCCGAAACCGTCCGCTCGGACGCCGCCATGACCCGGGCAATGAACGCGACCGGATCAGGAAAGAGCCCGGCCAAGCTCGGCGAGGAGTTTGAATCCATGGTGCTCTCGCAGCTTCTGGCGCCCATGTTCGAAGGCCTGGAAACCGACGGCCCCTTCGGCGGCGGCCATGGTGAAGAAGCCATGCGCTCGTTCTATATCGGCGCCATGGCCGACCAGATGGCCAGGCGTGGCGGCGTCGGCATCTCTTCCATGATGCAGAAAGAACTCCTTAAGCTTCAGGGCGCAGCATAATCCGATGTTATCCGCACAAAATCCTTCCGACCGCGCCGTCCAGCTTCTGGCCCTCACCCGGCGCCTCACCGACCGCCTGGCCGGCGATACCGCCGTGCTGGAAGCGCACCGTCCCCAGGATCTTATCGGCGGCATCGAGGAAACGCGGTCCCTGTCCAACCTCTATCGGATGGAGACGGCGCGCATCAAGGCCGACCCCAGCCTGCTCAGTGGAATTTCCGACAAGGAAAAGAGCGACTTGCGGGAAGCAACGGAACTGTTCGATAAGGCGCTGGCTCACTATGAACGCGCCGTCATTGCGGCCAAGACTATTACCGAAGGCATCGTCGCCGCAGTTGCCGAAGACCTGAACAACCAGACGAAGAAGACCGCCACCTATGGCGCGCACGGCCGGACGTCGAACAACGGCCCGCAATCATTGAATCTCGGCCGACTGGCCTGAGAGAGCAACTTTAGCAGCTGTTATTGAGATGGCATTCGCCCTTGGCACGGCGCTCTTTCTGGTTTGAATAGGTGCCTGGCGTCGCGGGGGCCTTGTCCACCTGGTCCTGGACCGTGGGCACTTTGTTGACACGCTTCCAATAGTCGGCATTGCCTGGCGAACGCTTGTAGTTCTCATAGGCTTCTTTCTTGGCGACGATCGGACCGTAATGGGCGCGGCCCGCCGGATCGCCGACACCGACGCTTTTCATACCCGCCAGATCCTTCATGTTGCAGCCGGGCGGAATGGGCTTGCCAGCCTGTTGCAACGCGACGCAGGATTCGTGGTTTATCAATGCCTGGCTGACGCCGCTGCGTCCGCCTTTCAGGCCCCCTCCCGCCGCGGCTCCGCCGGACGGCGGCGCACCGCCACCTCCTGGTGACTTGCCTGGAGATTCGGAGGCCAGGCCCGAGGGCGCAATGTTTGGCATGGCCGGCATAGGTGTTTCATGCAGATCCAGGTCGCTGGCCCCCGGCGCCGCCAGGGCCTCCCGCCGCTGCGCCTCGATACGTCCCTCTTCTTCCCTTTTCTTGGCATTGAGCTTGGCCAGCTCCTGTGCGTCCCGCTCGGTCTGAAGCGTCGGCGCATTCAGCGAATCGGCACGCACCGCCCGATCGGTCAGCCGGCGGGCGTCCGGCGTCTTGACTGGATCGAACTCGTCACGCGGTTGGGTTACAGACTGCGGAAGCGCGCGATATGTCTCCTCTGCCTTCTGTGGCGCGGGTTGCGGGACCGGCACCGGATCCGGCTGTGACTGCCGCTGAACTTCGGGCTCCGGACTTGGGTCGACGACCTCACGCGGGCGAACGACGGGTACGGGTTCGCTCTGTTCTTCGGGCGGAACGAACTCGTAGAGTTCGGTATCGATGGCCGGCTGGACGTCCAGTTCCCGGTACGGCAAGGCCTTCGGGTTGGCGATGATCAGCAGCCACAGTACCAGGGCGTGCAGGGCGAGGACCGTCGCCGCCGACGCAGCCATGCGCGATCGCGGTGTGCCGGTCCCGCCCAGCCACGCCAAAGAGGCTTCTACCTCGTTCGCCGCCCGTTTCAGAACGGCATGTGTCTGCTGATAGATGTGCATCCCGAACTCGCACCCTGCCGGCTGATTCCGGCCTTACTGTGTCATGTAATGTGTCGCGCGCAATAGATGTGCTGACAGATACGGGCAAAACCACGGCATATTGCAAAGAATGCCAGCGCCGCGAAAATGTTGCCACAATGTTCTTGTCACTGCTGGCAAATCTTGGCAAAGGACCTATATACACGGCCTTGTTTGTACCGAGGATATCACGCGTCATGGCGAACCCGCATCACGATCAGGACTTTATCAAGGTGCGCGGCGCGCGCGAGCATAACCTGAAGGGCGTGGACGTCGATATTCCGCGAGGGCAGCTTGTTGTACTGACAGGGCTTTCCGGGTCGGGCAAGTCGTCGCTTGCCTTCGATACCATCTACGCCGAAGGGCAACGGCGCTACGTCGAATCGCTTTCGGCCTATGCACGCCAGTTCCTCGAGCTGATGTCCAAACCCGATGTCGACCTGATCGAGGGCCTGTCGCCGGCGATCTCAATCGAACAGAAGACGACGTCTAAAAATCCGCGCTCGACAGTGGGCACGGTGACGGAAATCCATGACTATATGCGTCTTCTGTGGGCCCGCGTCGGCATTCCCTATTCGCCGGCGACCGGCCTGCCGATCGAAAGCCAGACCATCTCGCAGATGGTCGACAAGATCGTGTCTCTGCCCGAAGGCACGCGCCTGCTGCTGCTGGCGCCCTATGTCCGCGGCCGCAAGGGTGAATACCGCAAGGAAATCGCCGAACTGCAGAAGCAGGGGTTCCAGCGCCTGAAGATCGACGGCGAGTACTACGCCATCGAAGACGCCCCGAAGCTGGAGAAGAACTTCAAGCACGATATCGACGTCGTCGTCGACCGCGTTGTTATCAAAGACGGAATTATGGGCCGCCTGGCCGATTCGCTCGAAACCGCCCTGCGTCTGGCCGATGGTCTGGCGGTGGCCGAGTTCGCCGACATTCCAGAGGGTGAGACCGAACCGAAGCGCATTCTGTTTTCGGAAAAGTTCGCCTGTCCGGTGTCCGGCTTTACGATCGCCGAGATCGAGCCGCGCCTTTTTTCGTTCAACAATCCGTTCGGCGCCTGTCCGACCTGCGACGGGCTTGGCGTCAAGCTGGCCTTCGACCGAGATCTGATCCTCGATCCAAAGAAGTCGCTGAACGACGGCGCCATCGTTCCATGGTCGAAGGGCCCCTCGCCGCTCTATGCCCAGACCTTGCAATCGCTGGGAATCCATTATGGATTCACCATGGACGGACCGTGGGAAAAGCTGCCGGAAAAAATCCGCGACGTCATCCTCAACGGCTCCGGCACCGAAAAGATCAAGTTTACCTACCAGGACGGGTCGCGCCGATACGACGTGACCAAGCCATTCGAAGGCGTCATTCCGAATATGGACCGGCGCTGGCGCGAAACCGACTCGTCCTGGGTGCGCGAAGACCTGGCGCGCTTCCAGTCGGAAACGCCGTGCGAAGCCTGTAACGGCGCCCGCCTCAAGCCCGAAGCCCTGGCCGTCAAGATTGACGCGCGCACCATCGCCGACATCTCGACCCTGTCGATCAAGCAGGCCCACCTGTGGTTCAGCACAATCGAAGACAAGCTGAGCGAAAAGCAGCTCGATATCGCCCGCCGAATTCTCAAGGAAATCAAGGATCGCCTGCGCTTTCTTAACGACGTGGGTCTGGACTATCTCAACCTGTCGCGCAATTCCGGCACGCTTTCCGGTGGCGAAAGCCAGCGTATCCGCCTGGCGTCGCAGATCGGCTCGGGCCTGACGGGCGTGCTTTATGTGCTGGACGAACCGTCTATCGGCCTGCACCAGCGCGACAATGATCGGCTTCTGGTCAGCCTCAAGGGCCTGCGCGATCTCGGCAATTCGGTCCTGGTCGTTGAACACGACGAAGACGCCATTCTGCAGGCCGACTACGTCATCGACATGGGCCCGGCCGCCGGCGTCCATGGCGGCCAGATCATCGCGCAGGGCACCCCGGACCAGGTGCGGAAAAACAAGGACTCGATCACCGGTCAATACTTGACGGGAAAGCGCGAAATCCCGCTCTTCTATGGCGAAGGCCATAATGAGCAGCGCCGGCCGATCAACACAAAGAAGATGCTGAAGGTCATCGGCGCGCGCGGCAACAACCTGAAAAACGTCACCGGCGAAATCCCCGTCGGCGTCATGACCTGCATCACCGGCGTGTCCGGCGGCGGCAAATCCACGCTCACTATAGAAA
>CBIHPL010000244.1:0-5771 GCA_966212005.1 uncultured Asticcacaulis sp. | reverse complement strand
CTCCCTATCTGGCTGCCCTCGCAGCGCTTGCCGTCGTCACGCCTGCCGCGGCTCGGGCTCAGGAACTTGGTGAGCATGGGGGTGAACACCAGGGCGGGCGCGAACACGACCGCCACGGCGATGAAGATGACGCCGTGATCCGCGGCCATCGCGAAGGCTATCGCACGACCGAGGTCAGTTCGCCGAAGAAGACGCAGCCGCTTCTCGATACGCCTCAGACCCTGAACGTCATCGGCCGTCAATTGCTCGACGAACAGAACGCCCTGTCGTTGACCGATGCCCTGCGCAATACGCCCGGCATAACCCTGCAACTGGGGGAAAATGGCAATACGGCGTCCGGCGACACTTTCCAGATGCGCGGCTTCTCGACCCAGACCTCGCTCTTCCTTGATGGTATCCGCGACCTTGGCGCGATCAGCCGCGACGTCTTCAATGTCGAACAGGTCGAAGTCGCCAAGGGACCAGCCGGCGCCGACATCGGCCGCGGTGCATCGTCGGGCTATATCAACCTGGTGTCCAAGCTGCCGAACCTGTCGGGTGGCACGAATGCGGTGGTCAGCGCCTTCAGCCAGGGCGGTCTGCGCGCCACGCTCGATTCCAACATGCGCCTCAGCGGTTCCAGCGCCTTGCGCCTGAATCTGATGACCCAGGACGTCGATGCAGCCGGGCGGTCCTACGTGAACTATTCCGGCTACGGCATAGCGCCGTCCTATGCCGTCGGCCTCGGCACCGACACGACTTTCTATATCTTCGGCCAGTACCTGAAGCAGGACAATGTGCCCGACGGCGGCCTGCCGTCGATCGGTCTCAAGGGCTTTTATAATGCCACGTCCGCCCTCGCCACGGGCGCCAGGGTCGATCGCGAAAACTTCTACGGCAGTCCGGACGATTATGAAGACGTCGAGGCGGCCATGCTGTCCGGCAAGATCGTCCATCACTTCCGGCACGGCGGTACGCTGACCAATACGTCGCGCTACGGCAAGACGACGATGGACCGCATCCTGACCGGCATCAATGCGCTTACGGCCGTAACGCCGGCCGACCCTTCGACCTGGACCGTTGCCCGCACGCGTCAGCGTGTCGACCAGGAAAACACCATCCTGTTCAACCAGACCAATTACAGCTTCTCCGTTGAATCAGGCAATATCAGGCACGACCTGTCGGTCGGTTTCGAGGTCGGGTACGAAAGCCAGTTCAACCGCACCTATGGCAACGCGGCCAGCAATCCGACGACGCATGTCACGACGACGATCGTCATTCCTCAGGCCAACCTCTACAATCCGAATGTAAATGACGCCCTGCCGGCGCCGCTGGCCACCGGCGCCTATACCGACGGTGAGAGCACGACCCTGGCGGCCTATGCGTTCGACACGATCGAGATCGGCGAACAGTGGCGCGTCAGCGGTGGCGTTCGCATCGACAATTACGACATGACGACCAATGTCGCGGCCGCGGCCACGACGACGACGGCGCCTGTGGTCACGCGCCTCGAAGGTGACGGTACGCTTGTCAGCTGGAATGTCGGTGTCGTCTACAAGCCGACCCCGGCCTCGAGCCTCTATGTCTCCTACGGCAACGCCCTGACCCCTCCGGGCGGCACGAACTTCTCGCAAAGCGGCACGGCATCCAGCGCCGCCAATCCAATCTTCGACCCGCAGGAAACAGGAAGCTTCGAAGCCGGCGCCAAGTGGGACGTCAACCGCAGGCTGACCCTGACGGCCGCCTATTACAACACGGTGGCGAAGAACGAGCTGACCCAGGAAGAACCGGTCGGTTCCGGTATCTACATCCAGGTCGGCGAACGCAAGGTCAGTGGCTTCGAATTCAGCGCAACCGGCATCATCATTCCGAACTGGCAGATATCCGCCGGTATCCAGACGATGAAGACCGAGATCGAGGAAGGCACGACCGGCAACAACTCGGCGGGCGCCAGTACGCGCTGGTCTCCGGAGCTGACCGGTACGGTGTGGACCAGCTACAAGTTCACGCCGAAGTTCAGCGCGGGCATCGGCGGCCAGTATGTCGGCGAACAGAAGCGCGTCATCGATCCGGCCGCCAATGTGGCCGTGCAGAACATGCCGGACATCGACGGCTACTTCGTTGCCAACGCCATGGCGACCTACGACCTGACCAACCGCGTGGCCCTGCAGTTGAACGTGAACAACCTGTTCGACGAAGACTATGTCAGCACGCTCAACAATTCGGGCGCCCGACTGGTCCTGGGGGCGCCGCGTACGGCAACCCTGACCGCGCGCGTCCGTTTCTGACCGGCTCTGTCTCAGGCATGACCACTGGACCCCGGTTTCGCGCCGGGGTCTTTTCATATATGGAGTTTGCATCATGATGCTCCACATTCCTCAACTTCTCACGTCCGAAGAACTGTCGTCGCTGCGTATGGCGCTGGACGCGGCGCCGTGGCGCGACGGCGCCATGACAGCCGGCGCGCAGGCCAGCAAGCTGAAGAAGGCCGAGCAGCTGCCGTACGAAGCGCCCGTCAATCTGCGGCTCAGCGCGGTGATTGCGAGTGCGCTGAAGCGCAATCCCATGTTTCAATCTGCAGCCCTGCCCAGGACCATCCTGCCGCCGCGTTTCAATCGGTATTCAGGCGGCGGCGCATTCGGCAATCACGTCGACAGCGCCATTCATCTTGACCCATCGACGTCCTTGAGCGTTCGTACCGACATCTCCACCACTGTCTTCCTGAGTGATCCGGAGGACTACGACGGCGGGGAGCTGGTCATCGAGGACACCTATGGCGCTCACGAGGTCAAGTTGCCGGCAGGCGACGCAATCCTCTACCCGTCGACCTCCCTGCACCGTGTCGAGCCGGTAACCCGCGGTACCCGGACCGTTTCCGTCTTGTGGACGCAAAGCATGGTGCGCGATGGCGTGCGCAGGCAGATGCTGTTCGATCTGGACATGACCATCCTCAAACTGCGTGTGCGCCTGGGCGATTCGGAAGAGGTGGTCGGCCTGACGAGCCACTACCACAATCTGATCCGCCAGTGGGCGGAGGTTTAATGCCGAAAAGCCGCAAGGCTCTTTGCGGTTAGGCATCAAGTCTTGCGGCTTTGCGTTTGGATCTGGTCGTTAGAAACATGGGCATCATACCCGCTCACACCTAAGGAAAGAATCGGATTCCTGGTTGTTTGGCTAAGGAAGCTGTAAAGAGCCCGGCATAACGGTGTGAAGCCACGGGGAGCGCGATGACAAACAGGGCAAAAGATGAGGTTGCCACGCGAGGCCGTTGGCTGATGCTGGCCATGCTGCTGGTCGTTTATGCCGTCAATTTTCTCGACCGGCAGATATTGAGCATCCTCAAAGAGCCGATAGCCGCCGAACTTGGCCTGAACGACGCGCAACTCGGCCTGATGGGAGGGCTGGCCTTTGCGCTGCTCTATACGACCCTGGCCGTGCCTGCTGCCTGGCTGGCCGACCGCACGTCGCGCGTCTGGATCATTACCGGGGCGCTTGCCCTATGGTCGGGCTTCACCGCCTTGTGTGGACTGGCGACGACCTTCTGGCAACTGTTCGCCGCCAGGATGGGCGTGGGGGTAGGGGAGGCGGGTGGCGTGGCGCCGGCCTACAGTCTGATCGCCGATTATTTTCCACCGCGCCTGCGCGCCAGGGCAATGGGCATTTTCTCGTTTGGCATTCCGGTGGGCAGTGCCTGTGGCGTTCTTGCCGGCGGGTTGCTGGCGGCGCACGTCGACTGGCGCTGGTCATTCCTGGCCATGGGCGCCGGCGGAGTGTTGCTGGCGCCGGTGTTCCGGCTGGTGATGAAGGAGCCGGTTCGCGAGAGCCGGGGTGTGGCGTCCATGCGATTCGCCGATGTGGTCAGGCTGGCGGCGTCCAAGCCGTCCTTCTGGCTTTTGTCGCTCGGCACGGCCTGCGCTTCCATGGTCGGATATGGCATCATGTACTGGATGCCGACTTTTCTGGCCCGATCTCTGGGCATGGACCTGGCCAGCCGGTCGTGGCTGTTCGCGGGTATCCTGTTGATCGGTGGTATCGCGGGCATGAGTCTTGGCGGCGTGGTGGCGGACCGGATGGGCGCCAGGCACAAGGCGGCCTATGGGCTGGTTCCGGCCGCGGCCTTCCTCGCTTCGGCGGCGCTGTACCTGGTCGCTCTGATGGCGCAGACCCCCTTGCAGGCGTTTCTGCTCTTTCTGGCGCCTCAGGCGCTTGGCCTGGTCTGGCTGGGACCGGTCGTTACGGCGGTGCAAAGTCTGGGACCGGCGTCGTCACGCAGCCTGATGTCGTCGCTCTTCCTGCTTATCAACAATCTTATCGGAATCGCGCTGGGTACGTACGCATTCGGGAAATTGTCCGAGCTTCTGAAGCCGCATTACGGCGCCGAATCGATTCGTTATGCATTCATTTATGCGTTGAGCTTCTATGTCCTGGCGGCGGTGCTGCTTATGTTTGCGGCGCGCCGGCTGAAGAAGGACTGGGTGGAGGAGTAGGGGGCGATCCTCTCTGTTCGAGGTGATTCCGCAGCGCTCGGAATGAGGATGGGATTGGCTCCGCTTCGCCGAAACCTCCGCTATCGCTACGGTTTTGATGCGCCGCGCTTTACGCGGCTTACCCTTCGGGCGCCTTCGGCGTCGCTCGGCCTTTCGGCTCTCGCCGAACCCGCATTTTTGCTTTTACCGTGGGTTCTGATCCCACCCGCACTGGCGGTATTAGCAGGTAAATGAATGGCGGAGAGGGTGGGATTCGAACCCACGGTAGGCTTGCACCTACGCCGCATTTCGAGTGCGGTACATTCGACCACTCTGCCACCTCTCCGTATTCAGGGGCACCGGCCATCTCTGGCTGCGGTCAGCGGCCAGTCGGCCGTGGGTCGATAAGAGGCGTGTTCCTACTCATAGGATTCGGAAATCGCAAGCCTTTTATCGTCCCTTATAGGATTTTTATTCGGCGCTTCCTGGGCGGGATAGCTTTTTTACCCCTCAACAAGGCCTAAATGCGGCGATGCAGTGGCATCGGTCGTAAGGCGTGGCTTTCAGGTGTCAGTCACAACCAAACGGGAAGAAATGCGCACAAATTTAACCAAACGCGCAATTCGGTGCTATGCAAAATGGCTTCGTAAAGTTATGAAAGCCTGTTCTTTATGTATCAGCCAGGGTAACGGCTGGTCGATTGATGGCCAAGAGAGGGCAAGAAGATGAAACTCAATTTGCTAGCGGGCGCTGCGCTCGCTGCACTGGCGGTTGCGACTGGCGCGTCCGCTGAACAAGCTAACGGGTGGTACGGCGCTCTTGACGCTGGCTACAACTCGATGGGTGATTACAAGGCCCGCTCCGAGTCCAATATGGTCGACGGCGGTCCTTTCGTTTACGACATTTCGACGGAAGACACCTGGGCTGGCTTCGCTCGGTTACCGTTACACCCCGAACTGGCGCGTTGAATTCGAAGGCGGCTACCGTCCTGGCGACGTCGACACTGCCATCGGCTTCCCGCGTTCGTACCCGAACATTTCGGGCACGCGCGACACCGCGCTCTGCACGCCGAGCGTGATCCGCACCGCTTCGACGGAATGCGGTGGCCCCGAAGGCTCGCTGACGCAAACCAGCCTGTTCGTCAACCTGTACTATGACATCCTGCCGGAATCGACCTTCCACCCGTTCGTCGGCGTGGGCGTTGGTCTGAACCAGATCAAGGCAAAGATGATCGGTCAGTTCTCGACGAACCCGTCGGGCCGCGTCGATCACCTGACGATCAAGGGCACGGACACGGTTCCGGCCTATCAGTTCCTGGCCGGTCTG
>CBIHPL010000243.1:0-5773 GCA_966212005.1 uncultured Asticcacaulis sp. | reverse complement strand
CACGGCCTCGGGGTCGAGCGCGATCAATTGCTCGTGCGTGTGGGCGTCTTCGCCTTCGGCTTTCGGATTGTCGTGGCCGAGGCGCGCGACGATTTGCGTGCCGACGAGCTTTGCCAGGTCATAGACGTGCAGCGGCCGGGCGCGGTCGAAGGAGATGTAGTTGGTGATGTCGACCAGGGTCGAGATCGGCTTCAGGCCAATGGCCTTCAGCTTGTCCTGGAGCCACTTCGGCGACGGGCCGTTCCTGACGCCGCGGATGACGCGGCCGGAGAAGATGGCGCAGGCGTCGCCGTCGGCCTTGACCGTGATCGGGCAGGGGAAGGCGCCCATGACCGGCGTGATCGCCTTCTCTTCGAAGGTGCCGAGGCCGGCGGCGGCCAGGTCGCGGGCAATGCCGTGAACACCCAGCCAGTCGGGACGGTTGGGTGTGACTTCGAAGTCGATGACGGGTTCGGCGCCGAAGACCTCGGCGGCGGGGGTGCCCACTTCCAGTTTATCGGAAAGGTCGAGAATGCCGTCGGCGTCGGTGTCGATTTCCAGTTCGGCGCCTGAGCACATCATGCCGTTGGACACGACGCCGCGCACGGGCTTTTCGACCAGGGTGACGCCGAGGCCAGGCACGTAGGCGCCGATCGGCGCATAGATGGTCGTCATGCCGGCGCGGGCATTGGGGGCGCCGCAGACGATTTCCTTGCGCCCGTCGACGGTGTCGACTTGCAGGACCTGCAGCTTGTCCGCGTTCGGGTGGCGGGCGGCTTCTATGACCTTGGCGACCGAAAACGGCTTGAGCGCCTTGGCCGGATCGTGGATGTCCTCGACCTCGAGGCCAGCCATGGTCATGGCGGCGGCGACGTCGTTGATGTCGGACGAGGTATGGAGGTGGTCTTTAAGCCAGGAGAGAGAGACTTTCATTTCCGGTTTCTTTGTATCGAGGTCGAGGAGGCGCGCCACCTCGCCTTAGAAACATAGGACAGTACGCTCGCGGAGTTCGGCGCGGCGAAGGCGCTAAAGCCGTAGTGCGAAAGCCAGCGTGTATCGGCGGCGAACATGTCGCGCAGGTCCGGCACGCCGTATTTCAGCATGGCCAGGCGGTCGACGCCCATGCCCCAGGCAAAGCCCTGCCATTCGTCCGGATCGACGCCGCAGGCCTTGAGCACGTTTGGATGGACCATGCCGCAGCCGAGGATTTCCAGCCACGAGTCGCCCTGGCCCACCTTCAGCTCGCCCTTTTCCCACGAACAGCGCACGTCCATTTCGGCCGACGGCTCGGTGAAGGGGAAGTGGTGCGGGCGGAACTGGGTGACGACCTCATTCGTTTCGAAAAAACGGGAAATGAAGGTTTCCAGCACCCACTTCAGGTGCCCCATATGGGCGCCCTTATCGATGACCAGGCCTTCGATCTGGTGGAACATCGGCGTGTGCGTCTGGTCCGAGTCACAGCGGAAGACGCGCCCCGGCACGATCAGACGGAAGGGCGGCTTAGACGCAATCATCGAACGGATCTGGACCGGCGAGGTGTGGGTGCGCAGCAGCTTGCGGACACCATTTTCGTCGGGGTTAAAGAAGAAGGTGTCGTGCATCTCGCGCGCCGGATGCTTTTCCGGGAAGTTCAGCGCGGTGAAGTTATGGAAGTCGTCCTCGATGTCCGGGCCTTCGGCGACTTCGAAGCCCATGTCGGCGAAGATGGCGACCATCTCATCCATGACCTGGAGCGTCGGGTGCACGCCGCCACGGCTGCGCGGCGCCGACGGCAGGCTGAGGTCGATGCGCTCGGCGGCCAGGCGGGCAGCAAGGTGGGCGGCTTCGAGCTCGCTCTTCCTGGCGTCGAGGACGGCCTGGATCTGGTCGCGCACGGCATTGATGGCCGCGCCGGTCGTCTTGCGCTCTTCCGGCGGCAGAGTGCCCAGCGTCTTGAGCAGGCCCGAGATGCGGCCGGTCTTGCCCAGCGCCGAGACGCGCACGGCGTCGAGCGCGGCGAGGTCGGAGGCGGAAGCGATTTCGGCCGTGATTTCGGCGGACAGGGTATCGTATTCGGTCATGATGGCACTTCGAAGGTGAGTGCGCTCATTTAGGGCAAAGCGCCCGGCGTTTAAAGGGGAAAGTGCTCTACACCTTCAGCCTTGCCGCGCCGAAGGCTGCCGGATCGGAGAGGGATGGCTCGCCATTCTCGATATGACCGGCCAGGCGGAGTTCCAGCCCGCCGCCACGCAGCGTGAAGTCGTACCAGCCGTCGCTCTTCGCCAGGACATCGGCACGAATGGCTTCGCCCGTGCGAAGGTCGTCATCGACCAGGTTGAATGCGGGGTAACCATAGGCATTGTCGACGCATTCGATATCGACGGCCGATCCCTGCAATTCGGATTTCACGATCAGCCCGCGCTCATCGACGAACGCGAAAAACGGACAAGCCGTACCCGTAAAGCGACGATGGAAGCCGTTTGGGCCGACCACCCACAGGTCGAACCCGCTCTTCGTCACATCATGGAACAATTCCTGCCCGGCAGGAACGGTGTAACGCGAGGGGACAGCATTGGGCCGTTTGACGTCATAGACATGGAACACAACCGCGCGACCGCTCTGTTCCCAGTTGATCATCCTTAGATACAGCCCGCCTTTGGCGCGAAGATCGCAGTCGATCCGGTAAGGCGTTGCGCGGCGCGGCCGCTGGCCCTTTTCCTGGACCGGGGCGACGAAGGTATCGGGCGTCTTGGGCTTGGTCTCGCCCGCCAGCTTGCGCGCCTTCTGGGCCAGATCAGCGGTCTTCGGCAAATGCGTGAAGAAGGGCTGGTCGTTCGGCGTACTGAAGTCGAAGCACGACGTCAGGTCGCCGCACACGCCACGCCGCCATGCCGAGATATTCGGTTCCTTCACGCCAAAACGCGTTTCGAGAAAGCGGATGACCGAGGTGTGGTCGAAGACCTCGGAAGCGACATAGCCGCCCCTCGACCACGGTGAGACCACATACATCGGCACGCGCGGGCCTAAGCCATAGGGGCGGTTCTTATACTTGCCGTCGCCTTTGTGATACTCGGTTTCGGCGCCATCGGCGAAACCGAGCGGCTTGCCGTCGTCGCCGATTGACGGCGGGGCCGGCGGCGGCACGTGGTCGAAATAGCCGTCGTTTTCATCGAAGTTGATGAGGAAGACGGTCTTTGCCCAGACTTCGGGATTGGCCGTCAGGGCATCGAGCACGCGGGCGGTATAGTCGGCGCCCTGTGCCGGCGACGAGGTCGACGGGTGTTCGGAGCCTTCGGCCGTGCCGACGATCCAAGACACCTGGGGCAGTTTGCCGGCCAGCACGTCCTCCTTCAGCTTGTCGAGGTCGCGTGTACGGATCGAGCGGCGCGCCAGGTCCATCAGTTTTTCGGACGATGCCGTGTCGGCGGCCCGATAGGTCTTGAAGCCGACCAAAGGGTTGTCGGTGAAGTTGTCCTTCATGTCCTGGTAAAGCTGCCAGTCGATGCCGGCGGCGCTCAGGCGCTCAGGGTAGGTCGTCCAGTCATAGCCGCCATGCCCCTTGGGATCGTGGCCCAGACTGTCATAGCCGTTGTCGATGACCGGACCGTTCGGACCGGTATTTGTGCCGGTCCAGTGAAAGACGCGGTTCGGATTGGTGCCGGCATGCATGGCGCAGAAATACGCGTCGCAGAGCGTAAAGGCTTCGGCCAGGGCGTACTGGAAGGGCAGGTCCGCGCGGCTGAAGTAACCCATCGCATGATTGTGCTTGGCGGCGGGCCAGTTTCCCATGCGGCCGTGGTCCCAGGCGTCCTGGGCGTCCTTGAAACTGTGCGGCGTACCGGCGACGCGCATCAGCCGGAAGTCTTCGGCCGTGTTGAGATGAAACGGCGCGATCAGGGTGTCGGACCTGTCCTCGCGCGGCTGGGCAAAGACGGTGCGGTTTTTGTCCGGCGCGGGGATAGCAAAACGGTCACCGAAGCCCTGCACGCCGTTCATCGTGCCGAAATAGTGGTCGAAGCTGCGGTTCTCCTGCATCAGGATGACCACGTGTTCGACGTCCCTGATCGTGCCGGTGCGGACACGGGCGGGGATGTCCAGCGCCCGGGCGATGGCCGGATGCAGTCCGCCAAGCGAGGCGGCGAGGGTGGCGCTGATAAACTGACGGCGGCTGGTCATCGGAAACTCCCCTATCCCCGATCTCTATCCGTCCATCGTAACAGTTTTACGGCAATGAAAAAGCCCCGCCTCAAAACTGAAGCGGGGCTTATATTTTTCAATTCCTTGCGGAATTACGCAGCCAGGGCCGTACGGACCTTTGCAGCGATGGCGCTGAAGCCAGCGGCGTCGTTCATGGCGACGTCGGACAGAACCTTGCGGTCCATGTCGATGCCGGCCACGTTCAGGCCGTGGATGAACTGCGAGTAGGTGAAGCCTTCCAGGCGCGCAGCAGCGTTGATGCGTTGGATCCACAGGGCGCGGAAGTTACGCTTCTTGTTGCGGCGGTCGCGATAGGCGTATTGGCCGGCCTTGTCGACGGCCGCCTTCGCGGTGCGGATGGTGTTCTTGCGGCGGCCATAGAAACCCTTGGCGAGCTTCAGGACCTTCTTGTGACGGGCGTGAGAAACGACGCCTCTTTTAACGCGAGCCATGTGTCAGTGCTCCCTTACGCGTACGGCATGTAGGATTTGATCTTCTTCGCATCGGCGTCCGACAGAACCACGGTGCCGCGGTTCGTACGGATGTACTTTGCGTTGTGCGAGATCAAACGGTGACGCTTACCGGCGACGCCGGCCTTCACCTTGCCAGAGGCAGTAATGCGGAAGCGCTTTTTGGCGCCCGACTTGGTCTTCAGTTTGGGCATTTTTCAGCGGTTCTTGCGAACCGTCCTCTATATAGAGCGAAACCTGCCAAGGCATGCCATGAGCCCGGCCGGTTATGAGAACGGCGGCTGTTACAGGAAAAGCTTAGGTATGGCAAGCCAGATTCCGAAAGCGCAGGTGATTCGACAAATCGAAAAACTCGGTTATTGGTTATGATATGAACAATACCGAATCCACACCAATTACGGAAAATCCGGCACGCGTCGGCGCGATAGACGTCTTGCGCGGCCTTACCATGGTGCTGATGATCTTCGTCAACGACCTGTGGTCACTGAAGGGCATACCGGTGTGGCTGGGGCATGTCGAAGCCGGCGTCGACGGTATGGGATTGGCGGACACGGTCTTTCCGGCCTTCCTGTTTATCGTCGGCCTGTCCCTGCCGTTCGCCATCGACGCCCGGCGGCGAAAGGGTGAGGGCACGGGCAAGCTGATCCTGCACGTGCTTGGCCGGTCGCTGGCCCTGCTTGTCATGGGAGTCTTCTTGGTCAACGGGGAAACGATCAATGGCGATGCGACGGGCCTGACACGCGGGGCCTGGAATGCGCTCAGTTGCGTGGCCTTCATCCTGATCTGGAACAGCTATCCGAAATCGATGCCGATCTGGGCGCAGCGCGGCCTGAAGCTGGCTGGCGTCGCCGCGCTGGCAATTATGGCCGTTGTGTATCGCGGTGGAGACGGTGACGTCCTCTTCGCGCCCCAATGGTGGGGCATTCTTGGGTTGATAGGCTGGGCCTATCTCGGCGCGGCACTGGTGACAGTGCTGGCGCGCAGCCACCCTGCCGGGTTGGTGGCAGGGTGGCTGCTCTTTACAGGCGGGAGCCTGGCGTGGGCGGCCGGCATGGTGCCGGGGCCGCTGCACTTTCTTCCCGAGCCTTTGATCGGCGGGACCCTGGCGGCGCTTGTCATGGGCGGCGTGGTCATTGGGCGGCTGTTCC
>CBIHPL010000242.1:0-5803 GCA_966212005.1 uncultured Asticcacaulis sp. | reverse complement strand
CGCAGCGGTCAGCTTTTCGGCGAGCGCGACACTGATTGTGCTCAGCGAGATGTGGATACCGCCGTCGGCCAGGTTGGCGATAATATCGTCCGCCACACCTTCGACGGCCGCATCGTCCGCCAGCATGGTGAAGACGACCTCGGCGCGACTGGCCTCGGCTGGCGTCAATGCATGGAGCGCGCCTTTTTCAACCAGCGCCTCAGCCTTGTTCGGCGAGCGGTTCCAGACGGAAACGGCGTGCCCGGCCCTGACCAGGTTCGGCGCAATCGCTGCACCCATGCTTCCTATCCCCAAGAAACCGATCTTCATGACAGACTCCTGATGCGCTTTCCAAAAGTGCTACGCGGTTTTTTGGACAGGAAGCGCGACTCGATTAATGCGCGGTCTTGCCGATCCGCTTGATTTCCCAGTGCAGGTCGATGCCGAGCTTGGTCTTGACGTCGGCGCGGACCGCCTCGCCGAGACCTTCCAGATCAGCCGCCGACGCGTCATTGGCGTTGATCATGAAGTTCGAATGCAACTCGGAGAACTTGGCGCCGCCAAACATGCGCCCTCGCCAGCCAGCCTCATCCACGCACTGCCATGCCGATTTGCCTTCGGGGTTTTTAAAGGTCGAGCCGCCGGTCTTTTCGCGGATCGGCTGGGTCTGTTCGCGGCGAGCGGTGATCGCCTCCATGCGCTCTGTGACGGCGGCAGGGTCGTCAGGCGTTCCCTGATACAGTGCGCCGATATAGATCAGGTTGTCCGGTTCGGAATGACGATAGGCGTAGCCCATGTCGGCATTCGTAAGCGTCACGCGCTCGCCGGCACGCGTGACCGCATAGGCTTCGACCAGTATGTCCTTCGTCTCGGAACCATAGCAGCCGGCGTTCATGACGATGGCGCCGCCGATCGTGCCCGGCACGCCGCGATAGAATTCCAAGCCTGCGATACCGGACTGCGCCGCCACCTTGGCGACCTGGGCATCGAGCGCCGCGGCCCCGGCATAGATTTGCGCATCGTCGCGCGCTTCGACATCGGCGAAGGCCTTGCCGAGTCGAATAACGACGCCGTCGATGCCGCGATCGCGCACCAGCAGGTTCGAACCAACGCCGATGGTCATTACCGGAATGCCGGGATCGAGTGCCTTCAGGAAATCACAGAGATCGGAAACATCTTCCGGAATGAAGACGACGTCGGCCGGACCACCGACGCGAAACCAGGTGAATGGCGCAAGCGCCGCATCGCGCATGATGCGCCCACGCACCGGCGGCAGTTCGTCAACCCAGGTCTTGATGAAACTCATTTCGTCTCCGCTTGGTAACTGCGCCGCACTGACAGCCGCCGGTCACGCTCATTTCAGCGCTTCCAACTGCCCCGGCAGGGCGTAGGCCCATTGCGTGATGTCGCCCGCGCCGAGGCAGACAACCAGGTCGCCTTCCCTCGCTTCGGCTGCGACCAGACCGGCCAGTTGCGCAGGCCCTTCGAGGGCTATGGCGTTGCGGTGGCCGAAGCGTTGCAAGCCGTCGACCAGATCGGCCTTGGATACGCCTTCGATCGGCTGTTCACCCGCGCTATAGACATCGGCAACGATGACGCTGTCAGCGTCGTGGAAGCACGATGAGAACTCGGTCATCAGGTCGCGCAGGCGCGTATAGCGGTGCGGCTGGACGACCGCGATGACCCGTCCCTGCCCGACGACCTGACGCGCGGCCTTGAGCACGGCAGCGATTTCCACCGGGTGATGCCCGTACTCGTCGATGATGCGGATGCCACCGACAACGCCGGTCGTGGTAAAGCGGCGCTTGACGCCGCCAAAGCCGCTCAAACCCTTGCGAATCGCGTCCTCGCCGATACCCAGTTCACGGGCCAGCGCGATCGCCGCCGTGGCGTTGGAGACATTGTGGTTGCCGGTCATCGGCAGCTTGAGCTTTTCCCAGGTGAAGGGCTCGGCCCCCGTCGGCGAGAAGACGACGTCGAAGACAGCGCCCTCGGGTCCGAATTCGATATTGATGCAGCGGACCTCGGCCTGGGGGCTGGTGCCATAAGGGATCAGGCGGCGGTTGTCGATCCTGGCGGCCAGGGCCTGGACTTCAGGGTGGTCGATGCAGACCGCGGCAAAACCGTAGAAGGGGATGTTCTCGATGAAGTCGCAGAAGCCCTTCTTGACCGCTTCGAAATCACCCCAGTGGTCAAGGTGTTCCGGGTCGATATTGGTGACGATGGCCAGGGTCGACTTCAGGCGCAGGAAGGAGCCATCGGACTCGTCGGCCTCGACGACGATCCAGTCGCCGTCGCCGACCTTGGCGTTGGTGCCGTAGGCATTGATGATACCGCCATTGACCACGGTCGGATCGAAGCCGCCGGCATCGAGAAGCGCCGCGACCATGGAGGTCGTGGTCGTCTTGCCGTGCGTCCCACCGACCGCGATCGAAAACTGCAGGCGCATCAATTCGGCCAGCATCTCGGCGCGGCGGACCAGAGGCACGCGGCGGCGGCGCGCTTCGACCATTTCAGGATTGTCTTGCTTGACCGCCGTCGAATAGACCAGGGCGCAGACGTCGTCGGAGACGTGTTCTGTCGCGTGGCCGATGAAGATCCGGGCGCCGAGCTTTTCCAGCCGCTCGGTATTGGCCGAGGCCTTGGCGTCCGAGCCCTGCACCTTGTAGCCGATCTTGATCATGATTTCGGCGATGCCGCTCATGCCGATACCGCCGATGCCGACGAAGTGGACGGGGCCGAGATCGAATGGAGTCGGGCGGACTTTGGAAATGGAGGCCATGGGCGGGACACACTAGCGAAATCAGGGAAAGCGCAAGCTTCTAGACCAGCTTGCGGCGGCTGTCACTCCACGTTTTTCGGCGCAACGCCGGCTTCACGCAGATCAAGATAGCGCTTGATCAGCGAGAAGAGAATGACGGTGATCGGCATGGCGTAAAGCACGCCCATCGGCCCCAAAAGCCCGGCAAATCCGACGATGGCGAATAGCGTCAGCACCATCGGCACTTCGGAAATCTGCCGCTGCACCATCGGTGTCAGAAGGTTGCTCTCAAGCTGTGAGACGCCGACATAAAGCGCTAGCGTCCACAGGAAAGGCTCGGTCCCACCGACGCCGGCCAGCAGCAGGCCGGGCCCCGCCGACAGCACCGGGCCAACCACCGGCACGAACTGCGCAAGTCCCGCCATAAGGCCCAGCGCCAGAGCCGACGGCACGCCGATGATCGCCAGCCCTACGCCGACCAGTACGCCGACTAGGACCATCGAGATGAACTGGGCGATGAACCACTTCTTGAGCGCTTCGCCGCTGGTGTTCATGCTTTCCAGCAGCGCGGGACGCTGGTTCTGCGGGAAGAGCGAGATCAGGCCATCCCGGTATTTTCCAGGATGCATGGCCAGCATAACGCCGGCGATCGTCGCCACGAGGATATTGGCCAGGCTGGATAATATATTGCCGGCAATGCCGGGCAGCTTGGAGGCAAATCCTCCGGCCTGCTGACCAAGCGCATTGAACTGCGCCTGGATTTCGTCGCCCATGGGCATGGCGTGAAGCCGCGACTGGAAAGCCGCCCAGGCCGCCGGCAGTTCCTGCGTCAGGGTTTCCACCTGGATAACGATCTGCACGCCGAACAGGTACATGGTCAGGCTGATCACCGCGAGCACGCCGATAAGCGCCAGAACCACCGCCAGCGTCTCGTTCAGCTTGAGATACCGGATGAGCGGGCCGGATATGCCGCGCAGGATAACAGCAATAATGACGGCGCCAAAGATCAGCAGCCACAGGCCGAACAGTTTCAGTGCCAGCCAGGCCATTGCGACAGCCAGCATAACAAACAGCACGCGATGCATGAAGCCCGTTGTCAGGCCCTGAGGCATGGCCTCGACTGTCGCGTGAGCCACAGCCTTGGGCGCCGCCTTGGACTCGGTCGTTTGCGATGTCCGTTTTGGCGTCGGTTTCGGATCGGCGGCCATAACCCCTCCCTGCAGAATCGGAGAGATAATGCGGCCTAACCCATAAAAACGCTATTCTTTTGCGGTTTTGCCAGCAACCTCGGTCACCGTGCGCTCGACAAGATCGGCAAGTTGCCGCGCGGCATCCGGCCTCGCCACCGATTTTGCGGCAGCGGCCCGCATGGGAAGAAGGCCTGAGGCTTCGATCAGTTCGCGGATTTCGGCGGCCAGCCGTTCGGCCGTCACCTCCTCTTCCCTGATCACCACGGCGGCCTTGGCGTCGCGCAGGACCTCGGCATTATAGGTCTGGTGGTCATCGGCGGCGATCTTCAACGGGATCAGCAAGGATGGCTTGCCGGCCACGGCCAGTTCACACACAGTCGATGCGCCGGCGCGTCCGATGACCAGGTGCGCCCTGCCCAGCCGTTCAGCCATATTGTTGAAGAAAGGCGCGATCTCGGCGTCGATTTCGGCATCGGCATAGATTTTTTTTGCCAGTTCGACCTGCTCGGCGCGGGTCTGCTGTTCGACCCTCAGATTGATGCGAAGGGAAATAGGCAGCAGCGCCAGGGCCTGAGGCACAGTTTCGGAGAGTATTTTCGCGCCTTGCGAGCCGCCGGTGACAAGGAGGGTCAATGTCTTGTCGACCGGAGGAAACGGCTGATCATAGAGGGCGCGGATATCGGGGCGGACCGGATTGCCGACGACCTGCACCTTGCCTTCCAGTTCCGGAGGGGCCAGGCGCAGAACAGGAAAGGCGCAGGCAACGGCATCGACCTTGGCCGCCAGCTTGCGGTTCGAGCGGCCAAGCACCGAATTCTGTTCGTGGATCAGCGTCACGTCCTTGCGCATCAGGGCGGCTGTCAGGGCCGGGAATGACGGATAGCCGCCGAAGCCGATGACCGCCCACGGCTTTAGGCGCTTGAATGCCGCTCTAGCCTGCAGAACGCCCTGCGCGATCTTTATGGCGGCGCGGACCATCCCGACAGGATCGCCAGTCCTGAAGGTTGCGGCCTCCAGCGACAGGCGTTCCTTCGCCGGAAACTTTTCGGCATAGGCGGCGCCGCGCGAATCGGATGCCAGCACGACCTCCCAGCCGCGCTCGATCAGTTCGCGCGCCAGGGCTTCGGCCGGGAACATATGCCCGCCCGTGCCGCCGGCGGCGACGATGGCCAACGGCTTGTCAGCGAAAGAAGAGGCTTTGCGGCGGAGTTTGGCGGCCAAGGGAGTACCTGCGAACGGATGGGGACAAATCTGACTAGCACAGTCCTGAGCTTCATCACCAGTTTGTCGGATCGTCGTCCTGCCCGGTCGTCTCATCGCGGCGCTTGCGTGTCAGGGCCAGGATAAAGCCCATGGTCAGCCCCATGGCGAGCATGGACGAGCCGCCGTACGAGATAAACGGCAGGGTCATCCCCTTCGGCGGGATGAGCCCCAGATTGACGCTGACATTGATGATCACCTGGGTGCCGACCATGATGTACAGGCCGGACGTGGCGATCTGGCGAAACGGGTCCTGCATCGCCATCGACTTGGCCAGGCCGCGTACGACGACAAAGGCGAAGATGCCGATCAGGATCAGGGTCAGCCACAGACCGTCTTCCTCGGCGATGACCGAATAGATGAAGTCGGTGTGCAGATCGGGAATATGGCGTTTCATTTCGCCTTCATTCAGCCCCTGGCCGAAGAAGCCGCCATTGGCGATGGCCGCCTTGGCGCTGTTGACCTGATACTTGTCGCCGCCTTCGGTCATGAAGCCGAGTATGCGGTTGCGGAAGTGCGGCTGGATGAAAAACAGCGCTACCAGGCCGGACACCGCAGCCCCCAACATGCCCATGATCCAGCGGAACGGCACGCCCGAAATAAAGAAACAGGC
>CBIHPL010000241.1:0-5814 GCA_966212005.1 uncultured Asticcacaulis sp. | reverse complement strand
ACCGGGCCATCGAGCAGACGCCGCGTACGTGCGGAGCGTCGGAGAATTCTGCCTTCAGCTTCTTGCCCGAACCGCCATAGCCCTGGCCCAGCGGGTCGCCGCCCTGGGCCATGAAGCCCGGGATGACGCGGTGGAAGACGATGCCGTCATAGAAGCCTTCGCGCGCCAGTTCCTTGATACGGGCGACGTGGCCAGGCGCCAGGTCTGGGCGCAGGCGGATGGTCACCACGCCGGTATCGAGCGTCAGGATGAGTGTGTTTTCGAGATCGTCGGCCATGATGGCTCCTCAAGTCTTGGCAGGATTTGCCCCCACATAGGCCAGCCTGTGCGTCATTTCAAACAAAAGCGGTGTCAGGCCGTACATTCCTTCGGTTTCAGCTGAGAGGTGTCCTTGTCCCACATGGCGCACGATCGGTCGATTTCGTCCTGGATCATCCGGCAACTGTTGTCGGGATGACATGGCGGATGGGTCGCCGGGCTGACCATGCGACAGCGGTCGGCCAGGCTTTGCGCTGCCGTTTCACCCATTTCCGCGCGGCACGGGCCGGGACTGGGGGGGGTGATCTCTTCACGCGCGGCGGACGCGGCAGGCAACGCGGGTTTCGTCTTTGGACCGGACGATGTTTGTGCAGACGCCGGTGCTTGGGAAGACGGAGCGGCAGGTGTCTGCGGTCCGGGCGAGCACGCTGTGAGGGCGATGACGCCGACGACAAGGCATTTGCGCACGGCTTAGTGTTCCGTAATGCCCGAACATTCGGGGTGCTGGCTTTCGCTGGCGCTATTGGCGCTGCATCCTTGTGCGATTTCCTGGCGGATTGCCTGGCAGGTAGAGGTATCGTTGCAGTCCGGCTGAGACTTGCCGGAGACCGCCTTGCACTTCTGGATGAGCTTGAGCGCTTCGGCATCGCCGACTTCCGCGGCGCAGGTGCCGGCAGGGGCGGGTGTTTCGGCCAGTTTCGACATGTGCGCCACCTGCGAGGCCGTGCCCGCGCCTCGGTCTTCACCACCACTCATTGTATCACGTGAGCATGCGGTCGTCAGGGAAAGGGCGGACAGAATGGCCACGGTTGCGAATTTGCGCATAACAGCTCCTCGGTAATCTGGCCCCGTTATTCCATGCCCTTCGGGATTTATGCTGACGGCGAGGTAAAATTCGATGTGGTTTCAGGTAAAACCCGTTATAGACGGCGCATGAACGATACCCCTGATGAACCCGAACGCCGCCGCATGGTGAAGCCGCCGACCGCCGGCAAAGATTCCGGCCGCGGCATTGGCCATACCAAGCTGAAAACGGCCTTCGGACGCACGACGTCGCAGCAGAAGTGGCTGGAGCGACAGTTGAACGACCCTTACGTGGCCCAGGCCAAGGCCGAGGGCTGGCGATCACGCGCTGCCTTCAAGCTGATGGAGATCGACGACCGCTTTCATCTGATCAAGCGCGGCGTGCGCGTGGTCGACCTGGGCTGTGCGCCGGGCGGCTGGGTGCAGGTGGCGCTGAAGCGCGGCGCAGCCTTCGTTGCCGGCGTTGACCTTCTGCCCGTCGATCCCATTCCGGGCGCCGAACTGCTTGAGGCCGATTTTACCGACCCTGAGGTCAGTGTTCGTCTGATGGACATGATGCACGGCAAGCCGGATATCGTGCTGTCTGACCTTGCGCACAACACGGTCGGTCATAAGCAGACCGACCACCTGAAGATCATGGGGCTGCTGGAGCTGGCGTCGGAATTCGCGATGAACAACCTGAAAACCGGCGGCGCCTATGTCGCCAAGGCGTTCCAAGGGGGCGAGACCGAAGTCCTGCTGCGCGCGCTCAAGGTTCGTTTTGACAGCGTCAAGCATTTCAAGCCGAAATCGAGCCGCGCGGATTCTTCGGAAATCTACATTGTTGCGACGGGCTATAAAGGCTAGTCTGTGCACGCATAAGGTGGGGTGAATACAGCATGACAGCAGAGGTCCAGCCGGTTACGTCGGCGCAATACGTCACCCTGACCCCGGGGGAACCCGCGCCCTGGTTTCATCAGAAGACCATGGCCAACCCGACCTACGCCTTTCATTCCGTGGGGGGGCGCTATATCGTGCTGGGTTTCATCCAGACGGCTTCGGATGATCTCGGAAGGCTGGCCTTTGAAGCGGTTACGGCCAATCAGGACGTGTTCGACGACAACAGGGCCTGCTTTTTCGGTGTCAGCGTCGATCCTGCCGATGAGACCCGTCTGGTCGATTCCACTGTTGGGATCCGTTTTTTCCGTGACTACGATGCCCGTGTGTCGCGGCTCTACGGCGCGCTGCCGCGGGATCCGGCGGTCGGTCAGCAGCAACTGCGCCGGTTCTGGCTGGTGCTCGACCCGACGCTGCGCGTCATGGCGCTTTATCCGATGGTCGCCGACGGCAAGATCGTTACCGACGTCTTCGACTTCGTTCGCCGCTTGCCGCCGCCGGCTCAGTTTGCCGGCGTCGAGCTCCAGGCGCCGATCCTGTACCTGCCGAATGTCTTCGACCCGCAGCTTTGCCGGGACCTGATCAAGCTGTATGACGCCCATGGCGGCGACTTCAGCGGCTTCATGCGTGAGCAGGACGGCATCACCGTCGGCGTGCGGGATCCAAGTTTCAAGAGCCGCAGCGATTATACCCTGACCGAAAAGGACAAGGACATGATGGCGCGCACGCAAGCCGCCGTCATCCGTCGCGTCGTGCCGGAAATCAAGAAGGTCCATCAGTTCGCCGTTACGCGGATGGAGCGCTATATCGTCGGCTGCTATACGGCGGAGGAGGGCGGGCACTTCCGCGCTCATCGCGACAATACAACGGCCGGGACGGCGCACCGCCGTTTTGCCGTGTCGATCAACCTCAATGACGATTTCGATGGCGGGACGCTCAGCTTCCCTGAATATGGGCAGCGTCAGTACAAGCCGCCGGCAGGCGCGGCCGTCGTTTTCTCGTGTTCGCTGCTGCACGCCGTTGCGCCCGTGACCCGCGGCAACCGGTATGCCTTCCTGCCGTTCCTTTATGACGATGCGGCGGCGAACCTGCGCCAGGCCAACCTGCACAAGCTGTCGACCGATGCGCCGCTGGACCTGCGCGCCAAGGCGGTCGAGTAGGCGCGCTTTACAGTTTTCGCGCTGTGGTAGCTTCGCCGTCCTGGAGCGGGGAATATCATGCGCATAGCAGAAGATTTGCCGGTCAGGTTGACCGGTGCGGATTGGCGGGACGGGTTTGTCGGTGCCCTGCAATATCTGCTGTCGCCGTTATCATCAATAAGGTTGCCCTTTGGGGCATATTGATCGCCGCAGCGGTGTGCCTGATGACACGCGGCCGTGCGCGCAGAGCCGCCGGATGGATCGCCCTGGGCATCATCGGCGCGCTTGTGACCGGCTACAATGCCTGGCTGCATGTCGCGGAAAGCCTTTTCTACAATCCGGGCTTGCATCTGTGGGCGGGTGTCGAGGCGCTTTATGCCATCGGTCTGGGAGGCGTGGTATGGGGGATGTCGCGCACCGGCCAGGGCGCCGGCAAAAGCGTTGCTGTGGCCCGGGCCTGATGCCGCGGCCGGCTCACAACGGGCGTCACAGGCTGAAATAATTATTTGGGCGTCAGGCCCTTTACCTCTCCGGCGGATTGGCATATGCACGGCCCGCAAAATGGAGAGTTCCTTATGGACATACGCGAAGGCCTAACCTTCGACGACGTTTTGCTCGAACCCGGTCCGTCCGACGTGATGCCGACCCAGGTCGATACAAAAACGAAGTTTACCCGCGACATCAATCTCAACATCCCTCTGGTCTCGTCCGCCATGGACACGGTGACCGAAGCACGTCTGGCTGTCGCCATGGCCCAGGCTGGCGGCATGGGCATCGTCCACCGCAACCTGACCAACGAACAGCAGGCCGACGAGATCCGCGCCGTGAAGCGCTTTGAGTCTGGCATGGTCATTAACCCGATCACCATCCACCCCGACACAAAGCTCAACGAAATCCGCGACATCATCGCGCGCCGCTCGATCTCGGGCTTTCCCGTCGTAGAGCCGGAAACGAAAAAGCTGGTCGGTATCCTGACCAACCGCGACATACGCTTTGAGAGCGACGGCTCCAAGAGCGCAGCGGAACTGATGACCCGCGAAGGCCTGATCACCGTCACCGAAGGCGTCGATCAAGCCAAGGCGCGCGAACTGATGGCGCTGCATCGCATCGAGCGTATCATCGTTGTCGACGAAGGCTATCACGCGGTCGGTCTGATCACCGTCAAGGATATGGAAAAGTCGCAGGCCTATCCGAACGCCGCCAAGGACGCGGCCGGCCGGTTATTGGTCGGTGGCGCCTCTACCGTCGGAGATGCCGGCTATGAGCGTTCGCAGGCCCTGATTGAAGCGGGCGCCGATGTCGTCGTCATCGACACCGCCCACGGCCATTCCAGCCTGGTCAGCGAAGCCGTCCGCCGTATCAAGCGTGAGTATAACCACGTGCAGATCGTCGCCGGCAATGTCGCCACCTATGAGGCCACACGTTCGTTGATCGATGCCGGCGCTGATGCCGTCAAGGTCGGTATCGGGCCGGGCTCGATCTGCACCACGCGCATGGTCGCGGGCGTCGGCGTGCCGCAGCTGACCGCCATTATTGACTGCGCACGCGCAGCCGAAAGCACCGGCGTGCCGGTCATCGCCGATGGCGGCATCAAGTTGTCGGGCGACCTCGCGAAAGCCATCGCGGCGGGCGCCGCCAGCGCCATGCTGGGCTCGATGTTCGCCGGCACCGAAGAGGCGCCGGGCGAGGTCATCCTCTACCAGGGGCGATCGTACAAGTCCTACCGCGGTATGGGTAGCGTCGGCGCCATGACTTCGGGGTCTGCGGATCGCTACTTCCAGAAAGAGGTCCGCGATTCGATGAAACTGGTGCCCGAAGGTATCGAAGGCCAGGTGCCTTTCAAGGGCCCGATCGGTCCGGTAATCCACCAGCTGGTCGGAGGCTTACGCGCCGCCATGGGCTATGTCGGCGCACCCGGCATCGCCGAGTTCCAGCAGCGGGCGCGCTTCGTGCGCATCACCAATGCCGGCCTGCGTGAAAGCCACGTCCACGACGTGATGATCACGCGTGAGGCCCCTAACTACAGGCAATAGAGCATGCTCCGAAAAAGTGGAAACCGGTTTTTCGGGCCAAGCATGCGACCACTAAGGATTCTGGACCGTAATCCGTTTCCTTCAAAACGGAGCGCGGTCTAGAGATGACGCAGGAGTTGACGGTTCTGGTGTATGCGGCGGTGCTGGGTCTGGCCATGGTCCTGCTGCCGCCTGTTGTTGCCGGCGCCACAGGCGGGCTGCGCTATTTCAACTGGAATGCCGGCGCCCGCGACAAACCTTTCGAGGTCAATCCGGTCGCTGAACGCTTAAGGCGTTCTTTCAGCAACTTCATGGAAACATTTGTTTTCTTTGCTGTTATCGTTATCGCGCTGGCGTTTTCCGGTAAGTCATCCGGGTTGTCCGTAAACGGTGCCTGGCTCTATTTGGGCGCCCGCATCCTCTATGTGCCTTGCTACGCCTTGGGCATCAAATACGTCCGTTCCGCCGTGTGGGCCGGCTCGCGCGCCGGCCGCCGCAATTGCCGGTACACGCGACTGACAGGATATGACCCCACCCCCCCCCCAACCAACCGCCCCCCATAATCTCGACCCCAAGGCCGGGCCGCTCATCGCCGTGGTGGTGGCGGTGGCGACGGCGGCCTTGGCGCGGGTGGCGCTGCCCGGGCAGAAGGCGGGGCGGCTGCGGCTCACGACCGAGCCGCCGGGCGCCACCGTCGTGGTCGATGGCAAGCCGCACCCGCACTT
>CBIHPL010000240.1:0-5816 GCA_966212005.1 uncultured Asticcacaulis sp. | reverse complement strand
GTCTTCGAACGGTTTCGGGATCTTGTCGTTCGGGTTGTTGAACGGCTCGCCCCAGGCGTCGCGCCAGCCGAGGATCGGGTCGAGACCGTCGTCCAGCACCTGGGTCTGGACGCGCACGACGCCGCGCCGCGCGCGCGCGGGCAGGCTGGAGTCATGCGGCTGGTCGCCATACACAAAGACGCGATACTGCTGGGTCAGTTCATTGATCGGCACGATGACGGCGATGCGGTCCGGGCTTATCTGCATGAAGTCGCAGGTTACCGCCGGCGACAGATGCGCGCCGTCGACCGAGTTGGGCTGATAGCGTGCGACGGCCAGGCGGATGAAGGGGAAGTAGCTGCCGCGCGGGATATTGACTGCGATATCGGCGTACCACAGCTGACGGTCCTTGTCGTAGCCGACCTCGTGCGGCGCGACGGCGAAGGTGCCCTCCTGCCCTGGAACAGTCAGGTCGCGGGTCTGGAAGGTGTTGGGCAACTGCCCCTCCTCCGCAGGCAGGCCGGCGCCGGGCGCTGTCACCGGTCCCTTGCTCAGTGCGAGACGGAAGGTCGAGCGGCGCGGGCTGTTGGTGGCGATCTGCGTGCTGACGCGCAAGGGGTCGCGGCCCCATTGGGTGACGAACGGCTGGTTGCCCGCCGCATCGCCTGCGGGAGCGGTGTCGTTGGGCTCGTTTGGCAGGATGACGGCCAGCATTTCATTGAAGCCTGTCACCAGCCACGGCCGGTCGAGATATACGCGCAGGCCTGCCGTACGCCGCGAAGCCGGAAGCTTGCCCCCCTTCTGCAGCCAGCCGAAGGTCGGGATGACGTACAGGACCGACGGGGCCGGCGGTGGGGCGCTGCTCGGAATCCACTGGATTGCCGTGCTCGAGGTGACCTTCATGGCGGTGTCGCTGTCGCGCAGCGGCTTTTCGAAGAATTCCTTGAAGCGGGAAATGGCGTCCATGCGGTATTCGACCCGCCGCGCCCGCGTATCCTGGAAGATATGCGGGACCTGGCGGGCGAGATAGCGGTCGTCCGGAAAGCCGTCGAGCCGGGCAATCGGCAGCTGTGCCGCGATGTCGCGATGCGCCCGTGCGATTGGGCCGGACTTGGCGCCCAGGTTGACGGCATTGTCGTCGGGTTCGTTCCAGCCGGCCAGGATATCGAGCCGTCCCGTCGAACGGCCGCTCAAGGGGGTGCGGATATTGAGGCGGGCCGGGACTTCGCCAAGACCGCGATGCGCCGTAAACGCGTCAAAGCCGGGTACGATCAGCGGCTTTTGCGTCGCGTGGACCAATTCGATCTCGCGCCACGGCGTGAACATCCAGTGACGGCCTTCGACAATCGTCTTGCGCATGGCCGGCGCCAGCTTGGCGAACGTGTTGTTGCCGAACATCAGCGCCCATAGCGCCATCTGGTCGACGGCGCCGTCCGGAATGAGCGAGCTGAGGCGCACGCGCTGGCGGCACCCCTTGGGCATCGGCACTTCCAGGGTGCGCGTGCCCGAATTGTAGGCGAAGTCCGTGAAAGACTCGGAGCCGACGATCATGACCGGACGGCTGTGCGGCCATTGCGGAGAGACGGTTCCGGAAAAGGCGTCGTAAAGCGTAATGGTCTCGTCTTGCCACTTGGTGTCGCCCAGCGCCTTGAAGCGCGCCTTGATGCCGATCGCCCACGGATCGGGCAGATAGGGAAGGGCGAACTGCGGGCGGCTGACGCTGTAACGCGACGCCTTGGTCGTCGCGGGCACGGGCTCGGTCAGCGGCCTGATGTAGTCGGCCGGCGGGACCTCGGTCACGGGAAAAGGGGCGTCCTGGCGGCACAATGTCTCATAGAGATCGGGCCGTGGCTTGCCGGTGGCGTCGTCGACGGCGCCATGGGTTTCCGCGAAACGCTGCACGACGCGGGGCGGCGCCAGGTTGCGTGCGACCTTTGGCTTGGCTGCCGGCGGGTGGGTCTTGGCCGTCTCGTCGTAATAGCTGCGCAGGGCCATACGATCCATCGACTCGCCTTGCAGCGGATGGTCGGTGTGCTTGTAATTGCAGCTTTGCGCCGCCGGCGCCATGTCGCCGACCAGGGTGATGACCGGGCTTTCGATGGGCTCATAGCGGCGATACATCACCGGCGGGGTGAGGGTCTTGTCGCTGCTGGGGTCGCGATGGCTGACAGAGGTGCCTGTCAGGTCAACGGCGCGCAGCCGCGCCTGGTAGACGTGGCCGAACCGCAAGGCGGGCAGGGTGCCGCGCGGTGGCGGTGGCGGCACTGGCGGCATGGTGCGGGTATATTCAAGTGCGACAGTATAGGTCGCCTTGATCGGCAGGCCATCCGGCACGTCTCCGTCGTTTTCACCGACCATCATGGCATGCGCCTTCTTGATGTCAGGCTCTTTCGACGGATCACTCTCGGGTGTGGTCAGCACCTTGAACGGTTCCGGTGCGCTCAGCGACCAGCCTCGCCAGACGAAGACGCCTTCATGCAGCTTATAGACGTCGGGCACGCTGCCGTCCGGACTTGAACCCAGCGCCGTGCCGATCATGCCTTCTTCTTCGGGGGAGGTGCCCGTCACCTTCGCACCGGTCGTGTCCCAGCCGAGATCGATGGCCACCGTCTTGTCGAGCGGGTTCAGGAAGCGATAGTGGATATTGCGCCGGTGCAGCGAACGCCAGGCGGGTTTTGCCTGCGACATGTCGATGATGTCGACGCGGTAGCCGCGCAACAGGTCCAGGGCATTCAGCGGGGGGACGGCGCCGTCTGCCAGACCATTGTCCAGCGCGGCGGCACGCTTGGCGCCGTTTTCAACATCGACGTGACGCAGGCTCTTCGCCAGCATCAGTCCGCCGGTGCGCAGGCTGGGGGCGCCGGCCTGGGGGGCGGCTTCCTCGGCCTGGTCCGCCGGTTCGACGCTCGACTGATTAAGCGATGACGCGATGCCCGCCTGGACCGGCAGTGTGCCGTCGTCGCTGAATGCCGACACGCGCATGGTGTCGAGCGATCCGGCAAGGCCGATCGCCTTGTGCGCCGCGCCGTCGACGTCCATCTGGATCAGGTCCAGCCCACGGTCTTCGATGACGGCGAAGCCGTTGTCCAGGGTCGCCGTATCGTCTTCGGCTGCGAACTGCTTCGGCGCGATGACGCAGATCGTGCCTGGACAGATATCTATCGCGGGATTGACGGGCGCGCCCTTGCGTTTGACGTGGATGGCAAAGGTTCTGGTGCCGGTAAATGCCGGATCGAAGGGCACTTCCAGTTCGATCACCAGGCCGCAATAGCGCGACAATTCATTGTAGCCGGACAACGCCGCCGCGATCTTGTGGAAGTCGGTGCGGGCAACCAGCGTCGCGTCGTTTGGCAAGGTGGGCCGTTCGAAGCCCGGGAAGGAGACGTCTTCGTGTCCGTTCTCCGGCGTGCCCTTGTGCGTAAAGGTTTTCTCTTTCAGCAAGGGCTTATGATAGTGCGAGAACAGGTCGAGCAACGCGTGCGGCGCCTTGGCGATCTCTTCGGCCGTCTGCTTCCTCAGGGCGTCGAACAGCCGCTGACGCGGCGGCCGGCCCTTGTAGTTCAACTGACGTCTTTCGGTCGGCGACAGATAGCCAGGCCAGCCGGCGGCGATCAGGTCCGGCGCGCGCGGAAGGTCCTCCCCGCCACTGAGCGCCAGCTTCAGATAGGTATGTTCGATAAGGTCGTTCAGCGTCTTTACCGGATAGCTGAAGATCAGCTTGCCTTCCAGGTTCTTGAAAACGTAGTCCTTGACCGGCGTCTTGGGCGGGAAGAGCGACGTGTAGACCTCAGGAATGACGCGGGATTTGCGAACCCCGATGATAGGATTGCCGACCTTTTTGCCCGCCGCCATCTCATGGATGCCGAATTCGCAGCCTTCGATCGTTTCGGCCCAGTTTGTCCAGGCCGGCCATTGCGCGATCGTCGCGCCCGGACCGTTGGCGACCAGCCGCGGCGAGACAAAGACGCCGACCTTCAACAACCCGTTTTTCAATCTGCCCTGAGGGCAGAGCGTCCAGATGACTTTTTCGCTCATTGATATGTCCCCCAAAACCTTACGCAAAAGCCGCGCAGTAATCGTTCCAGATCTTTGCTTCGCCTGTCACCGGGTCGGGCGGGGCGAATTCGACGAAGAGAGGGTCGGCGTCCGAACCGGCGAATTCACGTTCCACCGTGACGTCCTGCGAGCAGCTGAAGAACAGGATGTCGATTTCGACCGTCAGCGTAGCGGTGCCGTAGAGCCGCGCCTTGCCGTCCGTCTTTTCGTAGGTCAGGCCAAGATGGAAGACGAGGCTGACGGTAATGAGGCCCAGCACGCTCAGGTGCCCGCCCATCTCGACGTAGCCTTCGAACTCGATCAGTTCCTTGGGCACCTTCTGCCAGTGGAAGTAGAAGCCCCCCTTGACGTAGACACCGCCCGAAGCGACGCCGAGGTCGATCGAAATCTGCGCGCCGAATTCAAGGCACGCCTCCAGCTCACGCACGCCCCCCGTGTCGAGCGCGATGGCGAAGAAACCGCCGCCGCCGAACATCGAAACGGTCAGGTTGAACGGATTGTGGCGTTCGGCGAAGTTGAAGCGCGCCGACGGCCCGCCGCCGGTAAACGGCAGGTCGAAGCCCGCCCCGAGGCTGACATTCTGCAGGGTCAGGGCGCCGACGCCGATATCGGGCAGGCCCATGCTGTAGGCGGCGGAAATGCCGGCGGGTGAAACATCGATGGCCGGCGGATCGGCAAAGCCGTCCATCGGTATGACATCCTTCATGGAATTCAGGAATTCCAGCGGGCCGCCGAACAGGACGCCGTTCTGCAGGTTCAGCACGGGGTTGATGTCGGTCTTGCTGCCCGGCTGGACGGTCAGGTCCAGCTTGTCGAACGTTAGGATGATAAAGCCGAACAGATTGATCTTGAACCAGTTCAGCTTCGCTTCGACCTTCGTGACAGGAGGCTTGCCCGCCTTGTCGACGGTAACGGTCGTGCGGATGCTGAGCTGCGGTTCGGGCGACAGGGGCGGCAGTGGAACGAAGACTCCAGCGCTCGCGGTGATGACTTTTTTCTCCAGCGTATAGCTGGTGACCACGCCCGTTTCGGTATTGACCGTCGTGAGTTTCGGTACGTTCTTGCCGTCAAAGCCTTCGAAAGCTCCGGCGGATTTGAGGATGTCGCCGAGCGGCACGACGCCCAGCAGTTTTGCGCCGCCTAGCGCCTTGCCAAGGTCGAAATTGGTGTCGAGATAGGCGTCCACGTCGCTGAGAACGCCCAGCTTGCGCGACAGGCCTTCCGGGAACAAGCCCGGATCGACGATGCCGCCGAACTTGTCCGTCGCGCCCGACGCGTTTATGGGGGCGTCAAACCCCAGGACGACCTGGGCGGCGTTATCGGCGCCGAAGCCCGCGGTAAGGAAGCGCTTGTGATAGACCACCTTGGGGGCGATCTTTTTCCCAACCATGGTCTGGACCGACGGCACCTCGATTTCGGCGGAGGCCAGGCGCGGATAAAAGCGCGGCCCCTTGATCGACGCGGTGGCCGGCCAGCTTTCGAAACTGAGGAATTGCGCCGGATAGTCGCTTTCGCCGGGGGGCAATACATTGCCGGCTGCGTCGATGTCGCGGCTGAAGCGGATGACGGAAGCATTGACGTTGAAGCGCCGGCGCGTATCGGTGGTAGAATTGTAAGCCTGGCAGATGGCTTCGATATGGCTGTGCGCCGGAACAAGGGTTTCGCCGATGCCTTCGACCGAACTTTGTTCGTTGCGCGTCGCGGCCACGAACATCAGCGGCATGTCCAGCACGGTCTTGCGCCCGGCGGTGTCGGTGGCGATGATGTGGAACAGCATGTCC
>CBIHPL010000239.1:0-5824 GCA_966212005.1 uncultured Asticcacaulis sp. | reverse complement strand
ATCTGCCCAAGGACCACCATCAGGACATGATCGCGGCGTTCGACCGCGGCGACGCCGAAGCGGTGCGGGTATCCATGGCGTCCGATATTCGTGAAGGCATGGAGTTGATGCTGGATGCCCTGCGCAGCCAGGCCCAGCCGGAAAAGAAGCGTCGCGGGGCGGGGAAGTAGCATAAACTTCGAGTGAGCATGCTTGACTTGCCCTTTGGCGGCAGTGTCTAATTGTGATCACAATCCGCTAATTGAGGTGTCAGCATGCCCGTATCCGCGCCCCAGAGACCCGCCGATACACTGGAAGGCGTGCTAAAGGCCGTCAAGACGCTGAACCTGCCGTCGAAAGCGATTATCGAGGGCGAGGAGGTCAGCGCGCGCTCCGGCCGGACTTTCGACAACATGTCGTCGCGCGACGGTACAAAGATCAACGCCATCGCCGCGCTCGACATGACCGATGTCGATCTGGCAGTCGCATCCAGCCGGACGGCGTTCGAGGATGGACGCTGGCGCAACCTGGCGCCCAAGGCGAAAAAGAAAATTCTGCACCGGCTGGCCGACCTGATGAGCGAGCACGCCGAAAACCTGGCCCTGCTCGAAAGCCTCGATACGGGCAAGCCGATCAGCGACGCGCGCAATGTCGATATCCCCCTGGCGATCAACACAACGCGCTACTACGCCGAAGCGCTCGACAAGATTTATGGCGAGGTGGCGCCTTCGCCAGAAGACCGGCTGTCTTATGTGATCCATGAGCCGCTGGGCGTCATCGGCGCCATCGTGCCGTGGAACTTTCCGCTGCACATGGCGATGTGGAAGGTGGCGCCGGCCCTGGCCATGGGCAATTCGGTGGTGCTGAAACCGGCCGAAAACTCCAGCATGACCGCGCTCTATACCGCGAAGCTGGCACTGGAAGCCGGCGTGCCGCCGGGCGTATGGAATGTCGTCACCGGGCTTGGCACCGAAGCCGGCGATGCCCTGGCCAGGCACATGGATGTCGACATGATCGCCTTTACCGGCTCAGGCTCGGTCGGGCGGATGCTGATGCGCGCCTCGGCCGATTCGAACCTCAAGCGCGTGTCGCTGGAACTGGGCGGCAAGAGCCCGCAGATCGTCTTTGCCGACAGCGACGACCTTGATACGGCTGCGGCCAATGCCGCCTGGGGCGTCTTCTATAACCAGGGCCAGGTATGCACGGCGGCATCGCGCCTGCTGGTCGAAGAGTCGATCAAGGACGACTTCGTCAAACGCGTCGCCGTGGTCGCCAGGACGATAAAGGTCGGCGATCCGTTCGATCCGGCGACGCAGTTCGGCGCCATGATCTCGTCGCGCCAGATGCATACGGCGCTGGAGTATATCGAGCGCGGCCAGGCCGAGGGCGGCCGGTTGGTCATGGGCGGCAAGCAGGTGCGCGCCGAGACTGGCGGCTATTATGTCGAACCGTCACTGCTCGACAATATCGATACGGCCAACATCCTGGCCCAGGAAGAGGTCTTCGGGCCGGTCCTGTCGGTCATGACCTTCAAGGATGAAGCTGAGGCTTACCGTATCGCCAATGACACTATTTACGGGCTGGCGTCGGGTGTCTGGACCTCGAACATCAACAAGGCCATGCGCGCCGCCAAGGCGTTGAAAGCTGGACTGGTGTGGGTCAATGGCTGGGACGCCTGCGACATTACCTCGCCATTTGGCGGCGTGAAACAATCGGGCTTCGGTCGCGACCGGTCGCTGCACGCCCTATATAAGTATGCCGACCTCAAGGCCGTTTCTATAAGCTTCAAGGCATAAGATGAAACTCACTTCCACTCAGGTTTCGCTGCTGGGCGAGACCATTTCGCTCGAACCGAAGACCGGCTGGTTTGCCGTGACCAACCCCGCCGATGGCGGCGTCCTGGCCTATGTCAGGGACGGCTCGGCCGCCGACACCACGGCCGCCATAGCCGCCGCCGATGAGGCCTTCGCGGCATGGTCGGGCATGACCGCCAAGGCGCGTTCGATCATCCTTAAAAAGTGGAATGACCTGGTCCTGAGCCATCTCGAAGACCTGGCGCTGCTGGTGACCCTGGAACAGGGGCGGCCGATCAAGGAGACGCGCGGCGAGGTCACCTATGGCGCTTCGTTCATCGAATGGTTCGCCGAAGAGGCCAAGCGCGCCTATGGACGCACCATTCCGGCGACAGTACCCGGCAAGCATTTGCAGACCATCAAGCAGCCTGTCGGCGTCTGCGCGGCGATCACACCGTGGAACTTCCCGATTTCGATGATCACGCGCAAGGTTTCGCCGGCCCTGGCGGCGGGCTGTACCGTCGTCATCAAGCCGTCGGAAGAAACGCCGCTGTCGGCGTTGGCGCTGTATGTGCTGGCGCGCAGGGCCGGCCTGCCGGATGGCGTCATCAACGTCGTCAATTCAACGACGGCCAAGGCGGTGGGGGAGGCGATGACCTCGGACCCGCGCGTCAAGAAGCTGAGCTTCACGGGATCGACGCCGGTAGGCAAGCTGCTCTATGCCCAGTGCGCGCCGACCATGAAGAAGATCTCGATGGAGCTGGGCGGTAATGCGCCCTTCCTCGTGTTCGACGACGCCGATATCGATGAGGCGGTCGAAGGCGCGATCGGTTCGAAATATCGCAATACGGGTCAGACCTGCGTCTGTGCCAACCGGCTTCTGGTCCAGTCGGGCATCTACGACAGCTTTGCTGCCCGCCTGACCGAAAGGGTCAAGGCGATGAAGCTGGAGGCCGGCTGGAACGAGAGCGCGCAACTGGGGCCGCTGATCAACCAGAAGGCTGTCGACAAGGTCAGGGGACTGGTCGATGACGCGGTGAGCAAGGGCGCGCAGGTCGAGGTTGGCGGCCACGTTTCGGGCCTGTTCTATGAAGGCACGGTGCTGACCGGCGTGACCCACGCCATGGAGATTTTCGACACGGAAATCTTCGGGCCGGTGGCGCCACTTTTCCGTTTCGAGACGGAAGAAGAGGGGATCAAGCTGGCCAACGACACGCCGTTTGGATTGGCGGCCTATGCCTATACGCGCGATATCGGCCGGGCCATGCGTGTTGCCGCAAGGCTGGAATACGGCATGGTCGGCATGAATGACGGACTGATCTCGACCGAAGTGACGCCGTTTGGTGGCGTCAAAGAGTCTGGTCTTGGCCGCGAAGGTGCCGCCGAAGGTTTGGATGAGTATCTGAATATCAAATACATCTCCTATGGCGGCCTGGGGGCGATTTGAACGACCTGTTTCCCCCTTCCGTCGGCTTCGCCTACGCTTGCCGCCCATGGCTTACGAAAGCTGTACTTTCGCTGACGCCAAACCCGCATAAACGGGGAAGGAATTACGCATTTAACCTTCCTTCCCCGTTTACGGGGAAGGTGGCATTTGCGGAGCAAATGACGGAAGGGGGATCTTTGCGGTGACGCTTCAATCTTTCATTTCCGGACAGCGTGAAATATTCGCCGCTGCCAATCCTATCTCCAAAGCCCTGTCGCAAAAGGCTTCGGCATGGCGCGGCGGGGTGCCCATGCATTGGATGCGCGACTGGGCAACACCATTTCCAATATATGTGAATAATGCGCGTGCCGCGGCTTTGACCGATGTCGACGGCCACACCTATGATGACTTCTGCCTCGGCGACACGCCGTCGATGTTCGGCCATGCGCGTCCTGAGCTTCAGGTCGCGGTCGCCAGACAGGCGGGGGAGGGCGTCGGCTTCATGCTGCCCACTGAACTCGCGAACGAAGTCGGCGATCTCCTCCGTGCGCGCTTTGGCCTCCCGCAATGGCAGCTGGCGACGACCGCTTCGGATGCCAACCGCGCCGCCATCCGCTGGGCGCGCGGCATCACCAGACGCGACAAGATACTTATCTTCGACGGCTGCTATCACGGCATGGTCGATGACTGTTTCGTCGCGCTCTATGCCGGTCGGCCCGCCAACAAAAAAGGCCTGATCGGCCAGGTCCGCGACCAGACGGAAACGACGGTCGTCATCCCGTTTAACGATGTCACAGCGCTTGAAGCCGCGTTGTCAAAAGGCGATATCGCCGCCGTCCTGGCCGAGCCGGTGATGACCAATTTCGGCATGATCCTGCCTGAACCGGGCTTTCATAAAGCGTTGCGCGAACTGACGGCACGCTGTGGCACGCTGCTGATTCTGGACGAGACGCACACATTGTCGTCCGGCCCTGCAGGCTATGTCGGCGTCCACGGCCTGAGGCCCGACATCTTCACGTGTGGAAAGGCGATTGCCGGTGGTATTCCGGCGGCCGTCTGGGGCGTCACCGCCGATGTCGCCGCGCGCATGGACGCCACGCAAAGGGAAATCGGCCCGGGCCAGTCGGGCATCGGTACGACTTTGTCGGGCAATGCCCTGGTCATGGCGGCGATCAAATGCATGCTGACCGAAGTCATGACCGGCGCGGCCTATGCACATATGCTGGCCGGAACGGACACGCTGGTGCGCGGCCTGCGCGATGTGATCGACCGCCATGTCCTGCCGTGGAGCGTCGTCCACGTCGGCGCCCGCGCCGAATTGATCTTCGCGCCCCAGCCCCCGCGTGACGCCGCCGGTATGCGGCCCTACCTCGATCACGATCTGCTGGAAGCCTTCCATATCTTCCTGATCAACCGAGGCGTATTGATTGCGCCCTTCCATAACATGATGCTGATTTCGCCGCAGACCGAAGCGGACGCAATTCAGCGTCTGATCGCGGCGGTAGAGGCCTTTGTCCCGCCTTACCGGACCTTCGCATGACCCTGTCGCCCGAACTCGAGGACGCCGATGCGCTGCGCCAGGCCGGCATGGCTGCATTTGAGGGCGGCAGCCGGACGAGGGCGCTTGACTATTTCGATCGAACCTTGGCCCTGCGGCCGGATCAGCCGGATGTACACTATAACCGCGCCTTGATCCTGCTGAACGAAGAACGGCCGGAAGAGGCCGTCGCCGGGTTCGAGGAAGCGTTGAAAGCCTATCCGACATTCGTCCACGCGTGGGAGATGCGCGGCTCCGCCCTGGAGGACCTTAATCGTCCTCTGGACGCCCTGGCCAGTTACGATCAGGCGCTGCGCCTGAAGCCGGATTCAATCGGTGCCCTGATCAGCCGCAGCGACATACTCACGAACCTGCAACGGTACGAAGAGGCGATCGAAAGTTACGGCCGGCTGATCGCCCTCCTTCCGGATATGGACCACGCCTGGACAAATCGGGGTATCGCACTGGCGGCACTCGGGCGCGTCAGTGAAGCCATGGATAACATCGACCATGCGCTCGAGCTGGAGCCCAACGCGCCCCGTACCCATAGTGAACGCGCCATCATCCTGCAGGATCTTGGCCGCCATGAAGAGGCGATCGCCGCCTGCGACATGGCCTCGCATTTGCGCTCCGGCATGTTCGAACCGTGGAATACGCGCGGCAATGCCGAACTGGACCTGGAGCGCTATGACGCGGCACTGGCAAGCTATGACCGTGCCCTGGCCATCAACCCCGATTATCCCGAGGCGCTGACCAATCGCGCGGCGGTCCTGCTTAAATTTGGTCGCCATGCCGAAGCGCTGGCGGATTGCGACCGCGCGCTGGCCATACTGCCGGGGGTGGCGCAGACTCACAACAATCGCGGCGCTGCGCTGCTGGGCCTGGAAAGGTTCGCCGAGGCCCTGGTTGAATTCGACAAGGCGCTGGCTCTCAACCCGAATTCGGCCAGCACGCTCAGCAATCGCGGCAACGCACTGCAGGGACTGTTGCGTTTCGAGGACGCCGTCGCCGCCTATGACCGCGCCCTCAATCTCGACAGCGGACATGCGGAGGCGCAAAACCATCGCGGCAGTGCCATGCAGCAGATGG